>JBFKJL010000041.1:0-13254 GCA_041631795.1 Saprospiraceae bacterium
AAGTTAAAAATTACTTTATCAGGTGTGTGAACACCCAGCGTGTGCCACATGCGCTCCTGATCACAGGCCCACGAGGGTCGGGAAAATTACCCCTTGCCATAGCATTTTCGACATTTCTTCAATGCAGGGACCGTCAAAAAGATGATGCCTGCGGTCATTGTCCCGCCTGCCGGAAATCTTTGCAGTACATCCATCCCGATATTCATTATGCCTTTCCGGTGATCAAATTTGATGATAAACTGAAAAGAGATGAAACTTTCAGCCAGCACTTTATGGCTCCATGGCGAACCTATTTGAAGGATTCGCCTTTTCGTGGATACGACAGGTGGCTGCATACGATCAATGCCCAGGACAAGCCTGCCAATATCAATGTAAAGGAATGCAATGAGATCATCAGGCATTTGGGTCTCAAAACATACGAGGGGCAGTATAAGATCCAGATCATCTGGAAGTCTGAATTGATTGGCAAGGAAAGCAACAGACTGCTTAAACTGATTGAGGAACCTGCCCCCGAGACGGTCATTATTTTGATCGCAGACCAGCAAGATCAGATTCTGAACACAATACAATCCAGATGCCAGATCATTGCTGTACCACCATTTACAGATGACGATCTGCACAACTTTCTGGATAAGACCTTTCCACATCACAGGAATATGGCAGATGAGATTGTCCACCTGGCAGATGGTAATATTGAAAATATTTACAGTTATGTGGAAGGTGGAGAAGAGGGCTATTCTGAAAAAATACTGGACTGGCTGCGGCTGGCATACGGTATGCAGCCTGAAAAGTTGGATGCCTGGGTGAGAGCCACATCTGCCTGGGGCAAACATGATGTTAAAATGTTCTTTTCTTACGCCCTGCATTTCTGCAAGGAATATTTACAGAGTCTTCACAGGCAAACAACCGATGGCGTCAAATTGACATTAAAAGAAAAAGATACGGTCCTGAGATTACAAGATCTGCTGGATGCGCAGCAGGCAGAAGAAATAACGGCCCTGGCTCAGCATGTCATCTCTATGATTGACCGGAATTTAAATATGAAAGTATTATTGATGAGTACCAGTTTGAGAGTGGGTGCATTGTTGCGGCAAAGACATAAGGTGCTCAGCTGATTTTTGAACAAGTCATAAAGAAACAGATATGGGATGTGCTACATGCGCGGTATCAGATAAAGGAGTTCCTACAGGTTGTGGGAATAAAGGTCATTGTGCAGCCGGGACATGCAATATGAAGAACAGCTTTGACTGGCTGTCCACTCTTGAATTGCATGATCCAAAGGAATACAATTTGGTAGAGGTAAGCTTTAAGAAGGGTGCACGTAAAGAATTCTATATCAAGCCAGATTATACAAGGGCCGAGACCGGTGATATGGTCGTTGTCGAAGCAGCCAACGGCTATGATATAGGGCGTATAGGTCTTTCAGGCGAACTGGTGCGCATACAGATGAAGAAGAAAAAGGTGGATGAAGCCAGTATCATTCATAAAGTGATCCGTGTCGCAAATATGCGGGACTTGCAAAAACTGAATGATGTCAGATCACTGGAGAAAGATGCCATGATCCGTGCACGAAAGATCGTCCGGACCCTGGACCTGGATATGAAAGTCGGCGATGTTGAATACCAGGGTGACAAAAGAAAAGCAACCTTTTACTACACTGCTGATGGGAGAGTGGATTTCAGGGAGCTCGTGCGTATGTTTGCCAAGGAATTCAGGATCAAGATCGAGATGCGTCAAATCGGCTCCCGGCAGGAGTCTTCTAGGATAGGCGGATTAGGCACATGTGGACGGGAATTGTGCTGCTCAACATGGAAGTCTGATTTTCAATCTGTGACCACGACTGCAGCCAGGTACCAAAACCTCGCCATCAATCAGACAAAATTGACCGGTCAATGCGGGAGGTTAAAATGCTGTCTGAACTATGAACTGGACATGTACAAAGAGGCCGTGGGGGAATTTCCACTCCAACTTGAGACAATACCGACGGAAAAGGGATTGGCGACAATTGTTAAAATTGACATATTCAAGGGACTGATGTATTACAACGTTGTGTCTGAGAGATTCAAGAGTCCTTTGATCGCATTAACAAAGGAACAGGTCTGGAAGATCAAGGAAAAAATCGATTCAGGACAAAAAATTGGTGATATCAATGAATTGCAGGCGGAATCGACCAGGCAGGACGACGAGGATAAAGAACTGGATTTTGAAGATGTCACCGGCGTGATAGAATTGCCCGCTGAAAAGAAAAGCCGCAGAAGAGGTCGGCGGGGCAGATCAGGGAATCGGAAGAGACCGCCCCAGCAAAGATCAACAAGCAACAGATCGCGCAGCAAAAAAGGCGGACAAAATCAGAACCGTAACAGAGATTCGGGATCAAAGAAAAATAATGGAGATCAGCAAAACAAAAACAATAAACGGAATTAAGATATGAAGTACGATGTTGTCGTCATCGGATCAGGGCCGGGAGGATATGTCGGCGCAATCAGATGTGCTCAATTGGGCCATAAAACAGCGATCATAGAAAAATATAATGTCCTTGGCGGGACGTGCCTGAATGTGGGATGCATACCCTCAAAAGCATTGCTTGACTCTTCTGAGCATTACCATAATGCCGTTAAAAACTTTAAAGAACACGGCATCAATACTACATCCCTGAAGCTTGATCTGAAACAAATGATCAATCGTAAAAATGATGTTGTCGCCCAAACCAATGGGGGTGTCGACTACCTGATGAAAAAAAACAAGATCGATGTGATCCACGGGCACGCCTCTTTCAAAGATGCGCATACGCTTATCATCAACAATGACAAAAAGTCACAGGAAATAAGTTTTGACAATGCCATCATAGCTACAGGGTCGAAACCCATCACACCGGAGTCGTTTAATTACGATAAGACCAGGGTCATCACATCGACCGAAGCCCTTAATATTGAAAAATTACCTCAACGAATGGTCATTATTGGAGGTGGCGTGATAGGACTCGAACTCGGTTCTGTTTTTGGTCGTTTGGGAACAAAGATCGAAGTCGTTGAATATATGGATCGCATCCTTCCCGGGATGGATAAAGATGCAGGCAAAGAATTACAGCGCTCCCTAAAAAAACTGGGGATGGTCTTTTACCTGAAACACGAAGTCACAGCCGTCGAATCAAAAGGCAAGACAGTCCAGGTGTCCGTGAAAAAACGCGATAGCGATGAGACCTTTGAAATTGATGCAGACTACTGTCTGATTGCCATAGGCCGGCGGCCATACACCGAAGGCCTTGGATTGGAAAATACTCAAATAGCACTGGATGATAAAGGCAGGGTAGTGGTCAACGAACATCTCCAGACTGAAGAGGCGCATATTTTTGCGATCGGGGATGTGATCAAGGGTCAGATGCTCGCGCACAAAGCCGAGGAAGAAGGTATTTACGTTGCAGAATACCTGAGTGGCCAGAAGCCTCATATTGACTACAACCTGATTCCCGGGGTGGTGTACACGTGGCCTGAAGTCGCCGTGGTCGGCCAAACTGAAGAACAACTCAAGGAAGCCGGTACTGCCTACAAAGTGGGAAAGTTCCCCATGAAAGCCCTGGGGCGCTCAAGGGCCAGTATGGATATAGAAGGTTCCATCAAGGTTTTGGCAGATAAGGCCACGGACGAAATCCTGGGAGTGCATATGGTCGGCGCGCGTGCAGCAGATCTGATAATGGAGGCTGTTGCCCTCATGGAATTCAGGGCGTCTGCTGAAGATATGGCGCGCATATCGCACCCCCATCCTACATACTCTGAAGCCGTCAAAGAAGCGGCCCTTGATGCCACCGAATCACGACCTTTACACATTTAAAATGAGCATAGGTATATTGACGAGCAGACTGACTCTTACAGAGGTTTAGACGACGTGATATCGAGATTTTGTTTAAGAATGCACAAGTTGATTCTAAATGTCTCGAAGTCTTTACGTCTCAGCATATCACCTTCTCAAAATCTGAAAAGTTCATGACCAGGTCAAAAGGGATGGATTAATTCAGCGTTTTTTCGAAAGCCAGGAAATTGTCCAGTTGCTTCTGGATGAAAGTGCGCGATTCGGGATCGATCACATTCTCCTGTAATGGATTGACATCGGCATCCAGTTGTTCAAATAATGGTTCTTCAGTCGTTTTGCCATATTTGGTCGTCTCTGCCTGGTACCACGATCCGTTTTTCTTAAGATAGCGCTTGTCATTGACATGGAAGCAAAACTGGTTGAACTTGTATTTATCCAGAGTTTTGCCGTGATTGTTGTACCAATAGCTTTGCGAAATAGGGATATTATGTACATTGGCAGTGAATAGATCTTCACCATTCAAATCCTCATAACCACTTCTTTTTGCAATCGAATGGAACAATGACCGGGAACTTACCTTATGATCTTTCACAGATGGTGTCATCCCATTGGGGTCAAGCCAGAAGATGGGAACTCGGGTACAGGCATCTGAAACATTGGAAAAGTGATAGACCCAGTTTTGGTCTCCGAAATTCTCGCCATGGTCAGAAGTGAAAATGACGAGATTGTCCTTGTCCTCATGGTGCATACGCGCAAATTCATCAAGATCTTTCCTGATGAGTTTCCAACTTTCATGCTGTCGTGACTTGATCGTCTTTAACATGCTGTTTTCAGGAAGCGCCCCGTCTTTTGTCAGGAAAGTCTGGTTGACTATATTGTACATGGATTTCAGTTCCTTGACCTTGTCGATGAAACCAGGGCTTAAAAACTTAAAGTCATGGCCTATATGATAAGGGAAATGCGTCTCCATCAGGTTGAGGAAAAGAAACGCTTTTTGATTTTTCTTATCGTGCTCTTCTAAAATAGCCGTCGCTTTTTCAAAGACATGCTTATAATGGCTGTTGAACCAGACACCCGCTGCCTTCATATCCTTTGAAAGTGATTTGGCGATCACATCCTTGGAAAAAAGCTTATTGCGTATCCTGGGTTTACCGAGCAAGAGCAGTAGATTTTTAATGCTCATGCCATTTTCATTGGCGATTTCCCAGGTTTTGTATACCTTATCAAAACCTCTGTCAAGGCCAAAAATATCCGTGGTTGCTATATTGGATGTGATCTGAAAAGTATTGTAACCCTGGGCTTTAAGGATTTCAGCCAGGGTCGGGACATTCTTGCTGAGATAGCGGGATTGAGTGGTCGCTTTGTGTTCATGAGGTAAAGCCCCCGTAAACAGACTGGCTGTTGCAGGCAGTGTCCAGCATGCTGGGGAACTGGCATTTGTGAACTGGATAGACTGACTGTCAAGGTAGGATGCACCAATACCTTCATGCTGATAAACTGAGTCATACCTCAGACTATCAGCCACAATCATGACAATATGCCTGGGCTTAGCTAAAGACACGTGATTCCAGTAAAAATCTGATTATAAATCTAAACTACCAAACCTTATGGTAATTTCGGCCCAAAAATTAATTATAGCCTAACTCAGCAGCAAATATAGGTATTATCTTTTTTTTGCAGTTAATGTGGTGTCAGCGAACTCTTTTCCATTCCATTTGCCTAACCATTCGCAATGTTTGCCCAGTGATATGTATTTCTTGTAGGCCAGCTCTGCTTCATCGCGGGCTTCACGCTTGATCGTGATCGATTGCTGACCGGTTTTGACATTAAAGTAATACTTCCCTTTACCCATAGCAAAGTTCTTCTTCCTCATACGTTTATACTTGTTGTATTATTAAAACTGTAATCTCTTTGAAGTGATTTATGACTAAACCATTCTGTGTGAACGCTTTATCCAACGATTTATTTTAAAAAATGGTTCAATTTCACCTATTTTCCGGCTACGACAAGCACAATTTCCCCCTTGATGGCCTTTCTGTCCTTTACAATTTCAATCATTTCTTTCAAGGTTCCATGGATTTTTTCTTCATGCAATTTGGAGATTTCCCTGACCAGGCAGCTCTGTCGCTGAGGCCCGCAATGATCAATTAAAAGCTGGAGGCGTTTCAGGATTTTATGCGGAGACACATACAACACAAATGTACATTCCAATTGGGCGAGATATTTTAATCTCGTCTGAACCCCTTTTTTCTGCGGCAAGAAGCCTTCAAAATGAAATTTGTCGCATGGCAGACCGGACATGACGAGGGCAGGCACAAATGCTGTTGCTCCCGGCAGACAAGTCACTTCAACATTGTGGGCGATCGCTTCTCTGACGAGAAGAAATCCGGGATCTGAAATTCCCGGAGTGCCTGCATCCGATACGATGGCGATATTTTCACCTGCGACCAATTTATCTATGACAACAGACAATTTTTTGTGTTCGTTGTGGGCGTGGAATGATGAAACGGTTGTCTGGATGTTGTAGTGCTTGAATAATTTACCGCTGGTGCGTGTATCTTCTGCGAGAATGAGGGAAACGTTCTGCAATGTTTCAATGCCTCTCAGGGACATGTCCTTCAAGTGGCCTATGGGCGTAGGAATGATATACAACATCAGTCAATTTCTGACAGAGTGTATGTGTATTTTTCCATGATCATATTGGCCAGTAATTTTTTACAGGCCAATTCGACCTGCGCCTCTGCCGCTTGCTTGTCTTCAGCATCCAGCTTTATATTGATGTGCTTGCCAATGCGGACATCAAACACACCATTGACATTGATCTTACTCAGGTTTTTGGCAACTGTTTTACCTTGAGGGTCAAGCAGTTCCTCGTGGGGCATAATATCTATCGAAGCGAGAAATTTCATACTGAATATTTAAAAAATCCTTAAACAGGACGTAAAATTGACATGTTATTGGATAAAAGACAAATTTACTTCGTTATAGTTTCAGAAAGATTTTAGATTCAAAGATTTTATGCGCCTTATTGTTTCTGTTTGTTTCCTTTTTACGACCCTGTCGGTTCATGCACAGGTGGCCAACGATGAATGCAACTTTGCCACCTTCCTGGGAAGCATCACTGAATATTGCTCTGACGTCAGTGAATTTTCAAACGCTGATGCCACTTTGTCCGCGGAGGCCATACCATTTTGCTGGTTCGGAGGTGCCGCCCATGACGTGTGGTTCTCTTTTGTGCCTACCGCCCCGGCGGTTTATGTTCAACTGATCGGCAAACTGGACATTTCCGATCCGAATATTCTCAATCCCTCGCTCGTCATTTATTCCGGTAATTGCAATAACCTTGTCGAAGAAGCGTGCAATTCCATCTCCCAGGGCACCAACATCGCAGAACTGACGATCAATAACGTGGTCATCGGCCAGGTCTATTACATTCGCGTAGATGCGGAAAATGCCAGCATTGGCAACTTTGGATTGTGTATTGAGTCATTTACCCCTATCCCCAGTCCGGAATCAGATTGTCCTGATGCCGTAATCCTTTGTGACAAATCTCCATTCCAGGTACAGAATCTCAATAGTGTTGGCAGTATTCCCAATGAAATGACAGGCCCTTGTATCAATACAATCGATGGCCAGGACTTCGAGGAAGCCTCGGTCTGGTATACGTGGACATGCGCGCAATCCGGCACCCTGACATTTACTTTGACGCCCAATAATCCCAATAGCCAGGAAGAAGATCTCGATTTCATTGTCTATGAACTGCCGGGTGGTCTTGATGATTGTGACAACAGGGTGGCTCTCAGATGTATGTTGTCCGGGCGGACAGCAGGGAATACCGATGAGCAGAATGCCCCATGTTTTGGCCCCACTGGATTGCGTGAAGGAGAAACCGATACAGAGGAGTTTGCCGGGTGTGACCAGGGGGATAACAATTTCCTGGCTCCGCTGGATATGGTGGCGGGACAGAGCTATGGCATTATCATCAACAATTTCAGCCAGTCTGGATTTGGCTTTTCGATTGAATTTGGAGGGACGGGCACATTTTTAGGCCCGGAACCTGATTTTGATATCGTGGCACTGGAAGCATTTGAATGCGACAAAACGATCCGTTTCGATGACTTGTCCAGTACGATGACAGACAGCATTGTTTCCTGGACCTGGAATTTTGGATCCGGGGCCGAACCTCTGTTCAATAGCGGCGAAGGGCCTCACCTGGTCGAATATGCTTCATTTGGCGACAAACTCGTGGCCTTAACCATAGAAACTGAACGGGGATGTCAGGTCACCAAGATCCTTGATATATTCGTCGAGCCATGTTGCCAGGATACATCGACGCTGGATGTGACTGTAGAGCCAACAGATCTTATATGTTTTGGTGTGCCCACAGGGAGCATATTGGCTTCAGGGATCAGTGGCAGTCCCGAATATAATTTCAGTATCGATGGTTTGAATTTCCAACCCAGTCCATTATTCTCAGAGCTCGAATCAGGGACATACGAAGTTTTTATTCAAGACCAGAAGGGATGTATCAATATGACCACTGTGTTCATTGACGAGCCGCCCCCCTTGGTCGTGGATGCCGGCCCTGACCTGACAGTTGACCTCGGGTTTTCAGGAACAATCAATGCCACATATATGCCCCCCGTCCCCGTCACAATCAGCTGGTCGCCAACGGATGGTTTGAGCTGCACCGACTGCCTGGATCCTGAGGTGGTGCCGCCCGGAACCACGACATATACCATAACAATCGAGGATGCTGTCGGCTGCAGGGCTCAAGACCAGGTCACGGTCGAAGCCAATATCATCAGACCTGTCTATGCCCCCAATGTCTTTACACCGGATAACGATGGCATCAATGACCATTTCTATCTCGGTTTTGGCCCCCAGGCAGAATTTGTCGAGGAAATATGCATTTTTGACAGGTGGGGCAACCTGGTTTACACGGGTGCAGGTAATCCCAACGACCCAACCTTGGGATGGGACGGCAATTATGACAATACCCCGGTCAACCCAGGCGTATTTGCGTGGTTGGCCAGGGTCAGATTTATCGATGGGGAAGTTTTGAACTACAGTGGAGACATAACTGTGCTGAGATGACAGTTTTTAGATCTTTAATGATATTATTCTCTTGTAGCCTTATTGTCGGGTGCAGTAATACGATGGATGAGGTGAACAAGTTCTTTTCAAAGGAGGATTTGAGGGAAGAAATTGCCCGGGATGTTGAAATAATGTACAGCGATTCGGCTATCGTACGTGTGATCATCAAGAGTCCTGTGATGAAAAGGTATCTTGAGCGGCAGCAACCCATTGATGAATTTCCTGAAGGTATCCTGGTTGAATTCCTTGATGAGCACAAGAATGTTTCAAGCTGGCTGGAAGCCGATTATGCCATACGCAAGGAAAGCGAAAAGAAGGTTTATGTGGAGAATAATGTGGTCTTGTACAACAAGAAGAATGACAAGCTTGAGACGGATGAATTGATATGGGATGAAGGTAAGAGAGAAATATACACCGATAAATTTGTGAGGATAACTCAGCCGGAAAGGGGAGATACGAGTTTTGGCTTTGGGCTTTTTGCCAACCAGGAGTTTACCCGGTTTGAGATCAGGCGCAAGTTCTCCGCTATTAAGAGTATTGAAGACCTGGATGTTGAGTAAGCTCAAAGCTCAAAGCTCAAAGCTGAAGGCTGAAAGCTGAAAGCTCAAAGCTGAAAGTCACTTATTGGAATTTAGAGCTTGATGATTTGCGTTTTTAAATGGTAACGCTTGCAACAAGATTGGATACGTCTGGATGATCACTGCCCCCTTCGGGTTCGATCGTCACATTCAGACTTTCACCTCTTGATTTGAAGGGCAGAGGGACGAAGGCCATACCGTCATCCGGAATCACGCCAAGAGACAACATTTCACCATCCACATCCACCCACATCTGGAAACACTGTCTGTCTGGCAAGTCAGGCATCGACATGATCTTGAGATAACCCTGTGCCCGGGACTCGTTCCAGTAGGCAATGGTGGAAAAGGCGGGGGCGTTCTCATTTCCGGTGAGGATGAGTCGTTGCGTGTTTGGGTCATTGGAAATGGACAATTCCGCTTCCAGGTTGGCAAAGGTTGCTTTTTGAGCTTCGAATTGGTTAGACAGAAATTGCATTTGGTCGTTCACTTCAGCCATCTGTGATTTCAGTTCTTGGTTTTGCTGCATCAATATTATAGTCGAACCGGCAAAGACCAAAGCAGCTACAGCTGCCGCCATAGGCCAGTAGAGCCGTTTCAGGGGTCTGACTTCCCCTGGCGCGGATTCCAGAGATTTGAGGATCTTGCTGCGGAGTTGCGGTGGTGGATTAACAGCGGCCTGCCTTGCCATCAGCTCAATATTTTCCTGCAGATCGTTGTACGCAGTCCGAACTTCCTGATTTGAGGCAATCAGATCCTCTATCTCCCTGGTTTCTTTGGAAGATGTATTGCCGAGAATATAATCCTCGAGCAGATGCGAATCTAAAAACTTGTTGATATCCTCAATCATGATGTCATTAAATACAGAAACATCAAATACATTGTCTTTTCGTCATAAATATTCCTCAGCATCCGCAAACCGATCTTTAGCCGGGTCTTTACGGTGCCCAGGGGAATTTGCAATGACTCACTGGCTTCTTTTTGCGTCAATCCCCTGAAGAAAAGAGCCTCAATAACCTCAACGTATTTTGTGTCTAATCCGGACAAATGTTTTTTTATGTCCAATGAGTCAATATTGAATACAGTTTGTCTATTATCATATACGTATAAATCGGTGGTCTGGATTTTACGATCCGCTTTTTTTCTTATGGCCCTTAACCTGTCAATAGCTGTATTTCTGAAGATAGTCAATAACCATGTAAAAAGTTTAGCTTTTTCCGGGTCGTAAGTCCCGGCATTCTTCCACACTTTCGTAAAGCTGTCCTGCATCACATCCTGGGCTGTTCGTTCATCACCAAGGATCCGTAAGACGATACCGTAAAGGCTGTCTGCATAGTTGTCATAAAGCAATGCCACAAATTTGTTGTCGCCTCGCAAAATGAGATCAACGATATGTTTTTCAATGCTTTCCAACTTCAGATTGTGAAAATAAAAAACAATTTTTCATTTTTTTTCACAGGGGCGAAATCCAAATGAATGGTCCGTTCGTATGTATGGCGATAGTTGATTACTAAATATAAAATTTAAAGTTCATGAAACTCAAATTCATTTTTTCAGTCTTATTCTTATTTGCCCTTGCACAATTTTCATTTGCTCAATGTGGATCTCATAAAAAGGCCAAAGTTGTCAAAACGTCATGGTCCAATGGCCACCAGGATATCATAGACATTGCGACAAGCAGCGAAAATTTCGGAACCCTTGTTGCAGCTGTGAAAACTGCAGGCCTGGTCGAAACTTTGCAGGGAGAAGGACCTTTTACTGTCTTTGCCCCGGTCAACTCAGCCTTTGCCAAGTTGCCTGAAGGAACAGTTGAGTCTCTCCTGCTGCCCGAGAACAAGGAAATGTTGACTAAGGTTCTGACTTACCATGTTGTCGCAGGTGAGTTTATGGCCAAGGATGTCATCAATGCCATCAATGCCTCAAATGGCCAATTCAAGATTAAAACAGTGAACGGTGGTACACTGACTGCGACACTGAGCAATGGCTCGGTCCTTTTGACGGATGAGAACGGCGGCATCGCTGCCGTGACACAAACAGACGTAGATGCCACAAACGGTGTCATCCACGTTATAGATTCAGTTGTTCTGCCGAAGTAACTGTTTTTATTATTTTGCAAATGCCAAAGGCACGCCCCTAAGGGACGTGCCTTTTTGGTTTTACATCTTTAAATATGCGTTCTTGATAATTTGTCAGCCAGGATGGCCTTAAGTTCTTCAGATGCTTCTATGATCATGGCGTGATCCGGAGGAAAAGGAAGAGGACGATCCTTTAATCTTCTCCTTGATCTGTCACACAAAGCCCTTCTGTCGCCATTGAAGGTACTCGCATAATCTTCAAAGACGCTTTCAACATTGACAGGGATGGACCTGATGACGTCCCCTGTCAAAGTATTTGTGTATTCAAGTTGCCCCCTGACAATGGCTCCTTTTTCGCGATGTATTTCCACAACATTTGCCCGGACAATAACCCAATTGTCTTCTTTGATATCATTACCCAAAGTGTCTTTGGCCACATTGCCGTTTTCATCCAGGACGTAACGCCAACCATCCTTGACCTCCTTTTCATCAGTATACCGTTCGATGGTTTCTCTTTCAGGACTGACATCAAGTCCCGTGATCTTGAAGGTCGCTTTATAATCGAAATGACCGGGGTAATTTTCATCCACATGAAAGACTTTCCACCTCGAATTCAACATGGTCACATCGATCGAAGTGATGATTTCATTGAACCTGCCAGGGATAAATGCACCTGAAGCATTTTCCACACCAATTAACACATGGGTTCGACCCAGATCCAGTGCTTCATCGATCATGGCATCTGTATTTTTAAAATTTGTATGGTAATCTTTTACGGAATGCAAGGCACTATACGCTTCCCTTGCTGCCATCTTTTCACCTGTCCTGGCAGAAGTCAACAGTGATTCAGCTCTAGCATAATGGTATTGAGCTGCTCCCCGTGAAGCTTCTTCCAAAATGTCATTCGTTCTGACAAATTCAAAAGAAGCCCTGTATCCATCCTTGCTGATAAGCGGGAGAAATGGTGCAATTCTGTCCTGACGTGATTTGATCTTCAGGGCTGTACTATAGACACGATCCCAGTTTTCTGTCCTGTAATCGGCATTGAGGAAGGCTATATGCTCCATATCCGCCTTTGTCACCTTGGCAAATGCTTTTTCCAGTCCTTTGACGTACTTGGTTTTCTTTTTCTTTTTCCCGTGCAGTTTTTCAGCTGCAAAGATGATGGCTTCATCATAATTTCCGCTTTCTACCATCTTATCGATGGATCTGCAGGAAGTGGTAAAAACAATCGCAATGAAAATGTAGAATAAATTTTTCATAAGTCGCAATTTAAAGAATGATCAATGCTTTAAAAGGGAGATGGTTACAAGAGCGTATAAGTTACATCCTAATATGGGCTTAAGATGAATTTAACGGAAGAAAAAATTATACCGTAACGAATAACCTATAAATTGTTTAGGAAAAAAAAAAAAGTGCATTTTGCTGTTGAGATAGCTCGATAAGGAAGGGGTTGAAGATTTTATATAGGATATTCTTTAACTAGCTTAGATTCTAAGCTAGTTAAAGATATATCACTTGGGTACCAAAGTGTCTAGGGAACCCGAGCTATCTCGTGAGCAAAGTCGGGACCCCTCCAACCTAGCTCTAATAAGCGTTGCGACGGTACATACGCTTCACAGCTTCACAATGAGTAGCGCTTTACTGTACCGGAAGCCCGTGCATGTATTCTCGCTAGAGAGAGAGAGAAGAAATTTCAG
>JBFKJL010000042.1:0-13251 GCA_041631795.1 Saprospiraceae bacterium
CACGCAGGACTTAAAATCCTGTTCCCTTTGCGGGAGTGCGGGTTCGATTCCCGCTCCGGGTACATCTTCTGGTTTTAAGTTTATAGTTTCCAGTTATTAATGGCAGCCACGTCCCGGGGCATCGGGATTCCCTTGGTCAGGTTGATGTGGCAACTTTTTTCTACTGACCAGGATTAAACAATAATGTGCCCTTTGCGTGCTCCTCTTTCTCTACTTCAACGCCTAAACGGTTTGCTTTTGCTACGGCATCATTTCTTACGCCTGTAACTTGCCAACTTACTTCGATGTGGGGTTTGTCAGTTTCTATGATAAATGCACCATTTATTATTTTTTCCTTGACAATGGCCTGTGCAAATTGCCCTATGACAGTCAACTGGTATTTGAAATCCTTATTCAGAGCGGAAAAGTAAGTTGGAAGTTGGACAACGCCAATACCATTTTTATCTGTTATGATATTGCCATTATATATATTTAACATGTCAGGTGATTCAACAAATGAATGGATCAAATATTTATTGAATGGATCAAGAGGGTGGTCTATTTTAAATGCTCCTAATGCTTTTGACAGTGTTCCGGAGACATGTAAGTTTCCACTGTGCGTTAGAGTGGGAAGTCCTCCTGATCCTGCGTTTATTCTGAATTCGGAAATAAAATCAGGGATGGCGGATGTGGGATCATCATCCTGTGTTATATGGCGGACCAGCCGATTCAAACCGTCATATTCGTATCGAGTGACCATGTCGTTATTTTCATATTGTAGGTGTGCTGGTCCGGTTTCCCTGATCTCAGGCGTACCTCCGGTATCATACCTGAATTCATGTGGTGGAGCCGTTGATCCCGGTGATGGCCGTAACAATATCATAATCTCGTCACTGGGAGTTAACATTTCCACACCTTTGTCTCCAATGCCTACTTTGAAGGCCGGTCCTCCGGCTGAAGGTTCACCTACAAGGCTCAGCGCTACAATTTCTACAGGGACAGTTTCCCTTATTGACAGTTCCACGCCATCCTGTCCAGACGCGCCAATGTTTGACACTGTCAGGTGATCGTGGCCGGCCGAACGGGTAGGGTGTAATTGTAATGAGCCCGTGGGACTCGTTGAAAGCGCATCCAGTCCAACGATTCCTGTGTCATCACCCAAGTCAATACTTATCCCGTCGTCGCCAGAGGCGCCAATATTAGAGACGGTTAAACGATCACCACCAAGAGAAACATTGGGCACAAGACGTAATGCACCCAGGCCGGTTGACAGTTCAACACCATCCAGCGCCTGATCATTCCCTAATAACATGCGCAATCCGGTTTCTGGTGGGCTATTGATTGAGCACAATCTGAGCCTGTTATCGCTTGTAACGTCATAAACAATATCAAAGAAAGAATCTGCCGTCTGAGGATTCATTTGCATGATGACCTGGGTTCCGAGAGCCGGATTGGTTGAATGCATTTCAAGAATTCGTTCAACGTCAAATAAAATCCCGTCTATTCCCGAGGAACCTATATTTGAAATCGTCAAATGTTCTCCCGCATTATCTATTCTTAACTCACCGTCTACATGAAGATTTGCCATAGTCTGGCCCTCGGAATGGTTATGAAACAAGCATAATATTAACAGGATCGTAAAGGAAAAGATACATCTGTCCATTGGTTTGTCTTTAGGGTTATTCCGTATACTATTATAATTCAACACCAGGCTATACCAAGGTTGAAGTATTATGTAATCAAAATTAGTATTTTAATTACATTAAGTCAATTAAATTTTGAATTATATGTTAAATTACAAATAATAAGTTATATAAATTAAAATAAATACTATAAAAATACATAAAATAGCAAATATACAAAATATATGCTTGGGCTGACTGCCAGGTGGGATGCACTTGGGAAGAATGAATACACATAACTGGAAATTCCAGAACTTCCCGATTACTCTTGAAATCGAGTTTAAATATTGATCTGAATGAAAGGCGTATTCAACGGATTACTCATTACTGATTGCTCATTGCTCATTGCTCATTGCTCATTGCTCATTGCTCATTGCTCATTGCTCATTGCTAATTGCTCATCCTCCCCTTATCTTTGCACCACTATGAGTAAAAAAGGACGAGTCTTGGTGGCCATGAGCGGCGGCATCGACAGTACGGTGGCCGCCATGATGTTGCACGATGAAGGCTATGAGATCATCGGTATCACGATGAAAACGTGGGATTATGCATCTTCAGGCGGATCGAAGAAGGAAACGGGATGTTGTTCCCTGGACTCGATCAATGATGCGCGTCGGATATCGGTCGAAAAAGGCTTTCATCATTTCATCATTGACATCCGTGAGGAATTCGGCGACTATGTCATTGATAATTTCGTGGAAGAATACATCGCCGGGCGGACACCCAATCCCTGCATCCTTTGCAATACCCACATCAAATGGAGTGCGCTGTTGAAAAGAGCGGATGCATTTGACTGCGAGTTCATTGCCACGGGGCATTATGCCAGGGTGAAAGAAGCCAATGGCCGCCGGTTTATTTCCAAGGGCATTGATCCCAGGAAAGACCAGTCCTATGTCCTTTGGGGATTGTCCCAGGAGTGCATGGCACGGACAAAATTCCCGTTGGCAGATTATACCAAGGAAGAGATCAGGCAAATGGCCTACGACTGGGGCTATGCTGAATTATCAAAGAAACCGGAGAGCTATGAGATATGCTTTGTGCCGGACAATGATTACCGCGGGTTTCTCAAACGACGCTTACCTGAATTGGAAGCAAGTGTTCAGGGGGGGCGTTTTGTCGATGCTCAAGGCAATGACCTTGGGACACATGATGGATACCCGTTCTATACCATAGGCCAACGCAAAGGGCTGGGAGGCGGATTTCCACAACCGATGTATGTGACTGAAATTATCCCGGAATCAAATACCATAGTTTTGGGCGAAGTGGACGAACTGCTCAAAAACAGCATGATTGTTGGACAGACAAATTGGATGAAGTACCCACAAATCCCGGCAGGCAGGGAATTTGTGACAATGGTCCGTTACAATGACAGGGGCACGCTCGCTGAAATTGACGGGACAGATGACAGGGTAGAGGTCCTGTTCAAGGCCAATGTCCGGGGCATCGCTCCAGGCCAATCGGCCGTGTTTTACGAGGGTGACGATGTGATCGGAGGCGGGATCATCCAAAGAAATGCGTAAATTAAACCTGGATTTAATTTATATATTAAATTTAATGAGAATGTATAAAATTCATAATTACAGACTTTTACTCTTATTTAGTCTCATTGTTTTATTGGCTGGATGTGAGAGTGAAACAAAGATGATCGATGAATCGATCTTTGGATTTGACTATTTTCCTGTGGCCATTGATGACTACCGCATATTTCGCATCGATTCGACGATTTATGACAATGATGGGCTGATTGTCATTGAGAAGAGGACCTTTATCGAAGAACGCATCACTGAATTGTTCATCAATGGCGAGGGTGACACCCTCTACGTTTTGCAGCGCTCAGCGCGGGGTTCTGATAACGAGGAATGGCGGGCGGTGGACAACTGGCTTGTAGGTGTCAGCTCTGAAAACGGGTACCGGATCGAAGAGAACCTGAAGTTCATCAAGATGGTCTTTCCGCTGTCTGTCGGAACGCGCTGGAACGGCAATCAATTCAATGAATTCACCGAGGTCACCATTGCCGGTGAAACCCTGCAGGCGTATAAGCACTGGGACTACGAAGTTTTGGCCAACAATGTCAATATCGACGTCAACGGGACTTCTTATAGTAATGTATTCCAGATCCAACAAGCAGATGATGATATCGGCATAGAACGCCGGCTGTCCCATGAGTGGTATGCACCGGGTATTGGCATGATCAGGAAATATATGGAAATCCTGGATACACAATGCACATCAGCTTGCGACGGCCAGACATGGGCGCAAAAAGCCGAACGCGGGTATATTGTAGAACAAGTATTGATAGATCATAATTGATGAAGCTCCTCCCCGTTGGCCACACACGAAAACCATTTGGCAAGGATGGATTCCTCAAGGTGTTTATAGAATCACCGTACGATGAAATCATTGAAAATCTAAGAGCCCTTTTTATCACAATTGAAGGATCGGATGTGCCATTTCTTATCAGCAAGATTAGGATCAACGGCAATATATGCGTGAAGTTCCAAGGTTTACATACACCACAGGCTCTCGAGTTTATTGTAAACCGCAACCTTTCGATTCATGTGGATGAATTACCTGCTGAGCTGAAAGTTGCACCGTCAAAATCAACTTCTGAGTTCCTGCATTATACAATACAGAATGCCAGCGGAGAAAAAGCGGGACAGATCATAAAGATTGAGGCTTTTCCTTACCAGTTGATGGCGACTGTTCAAAATGCCAGGGGAAAAACCTTCCTTTGTCCGATCCATGAAAATATCATCCAGGACATTGATCACGAGGCAAAAATACTCGTCATCGATATCCCTGAGGGCCTCATTCCGGATGCTTAGGTGGATTAATAAATTATTGTTTGACCTGTACAAACGTCCTTTATTCCTTAATTCTATCCATAGTTTTGGTACTGCCAAAACCGTAGCTGATCTGACCCAGGAATGAATGTGGAAATTTTGAGACCCCGGGGAATCCCAGTTTGATGTCCCGGCCATTTTCCGGAATATGAGCCGTTCCAAAAATATAATCCCAAATGGCCAGGGAAATGCCATAATTGATGCCGTATTGTCGTTCTTTCGGCAGGTTATAGGCATGGTGCCAGATATGCATTTCAGGGTTATTAAAGATCTTTTTCATGAATGGGCCAAGGAAGAAGATGCCAGCCAGGACGATCGTCAAGGCCATAGCCATTTGAATTGGAAATGCAAATGCGCTGAAATAGGTCAGATCGAAGCTTTGAGTGAGCATGGCTGCCGCTACACCGGTTGCCAGAATCCCTCCCGTGACCTTGCCGTCAACCGTGATATTGGAATGATTGTAATGGCCAATGGCCAGGGTAAAGATATGGATGATAAAGAAGTCGTATAGTCCAACACCCAGGAGCGCAAGAGGAATATACTCAATACTTCTGTAGACGATTGTCTCCATCCAGTGGTACCGCAAGTGGGCGGCAAATCCCATTTGTTCTACAGAATGATGCACCTTGTGAAATTCCCAAAGGAAGTCGACGTTGTGCAACAACCGGTGCGTCCACCACTGAACGAAATCCCTCACTAAAAATCCTGTCAACAATATGACCCACATTGGAGCCCCTGTCAATGGATTTGATGCCTGGAGATCAAATCCGCTGATGTTTTGGATGATGGTGTTGAAAAACAGGACGACTACATCTGACGCCGCGTTGTAAATGATGAGCGAGAAGAAGAAGAAATTGAAAAACATATAGAAGAAGTCCAGCCAGAAGTCCTTTCTGAACCTGGGCTGATCCTCTCGCCATGGTTTCAACCATTCCAGTGCCAGGAAAAAAGTGGAGACCCCAATGAGCCAGTAAAAATAGGAATGTATGGTCGGGTGAGTGATCTCCTGCCAGAGGTACCCGGCATACCCCTTATATCCATTGACAAAAGCATCCCAATAAGTTTCCATGTCAGTGTGGTATTCTTACGGTGTTTTTATACTTGATCCAATGCATTAAAGCTGCCTTGGCGGCATTTTTGTTCTCTGCAGCCATGGTATCGAGGATGATTTCCGGGTTAAAATAGTGGCTCACAAAATGGGTGTCATAGGTGCCGTCTTTGAATGCTTTATGCTGCATACAGAATCTGCCAAACTCCAAGGTCGTTTCTATCCCTTCGATATCATAATTGCTGATCGCACGGATCATATTGGCTATAGCTTCTTCACGGGTTGTGCCATATGTCACAAGTTTGGCGATCATCGGATCATAGTAAATAGGGATCTCATCACCTTCAAGAAAGCCGTTGTCAACACGAACGTTTGGACCTTTTGGGAGGCCATATTTGACCAGCCGGCCAATACTCGGTAAAAAATTGTTCAATGGATCCTCGGCGTACACCCGCAGTTCAATGGCGTGACCGGTCTGCTTCATCTCTTCCTGGGTCAAGGCCAGGACTTCCCCTCGGGCTATACGAATCTGATGTTCTACGAGATCCACACCGGTGACCATTTCCGTGACCGGGTGCTCGACCTGGAGACGGGTGTTCATCTCCAGGAAATAGTAATGACCTGAAGCATCCATTATGAACTCGACAGTACCGGCTCCTGAATAATTACAAGCCTTTGCCACATTGAGTGCTGTTGTACCCATGGCATGCCGGAGTGTGTCATCGAGTTTGACACTTGGTGATTCCTCGACCACCTTTTGGTGTCGTCTCTGGATGCTGCATTCCCTTTCAAACAAGTGCACCCCATTGCCATGCAGATCACAAAGGATCTGGATTTCTATGTGTCTTGGAGAAGTGATGTATTTCTCGATGAAGACCGCGTCATTGGCAAAGGCGGACAAAGCTTCTGACTGGGCTGATCTGAACTGATCTTTAAAGGATTCCTTGTCACGGACGATGCGCATACCTTTTCCTCCGCCACCGGCAGCGGCTTTGATCATGACCGGCCAGCCAATGTTTTCCGCAATGCCAATACCTTCCTCAACACTTTGCACAGCTTCAGGGCTTCCTGGCACCTGTGGTATGTCAAAGCCCTTGACAGCTTCCTTTGCATCGAGCTTGTTGCCCATCACCCGGATGGCATGAGCTGACGGCCCGATGAAGGTGATGTCTTCCGTCTCGAGGGCTTCAGCAAATTTGTCATTTTCACTTAAAAATCCGTACCCCGGATGGATGGCATCAGCACCAGTCGCTTTAGCTGCATCGATGATCTTTTCAATGGACAGGTAGGAATCCACGGATGGTGGGGGACCGATGTGTACAGCTTCATCTGCCATTTTCACGTGCAGACTGGTCCTGTCCGCGTCAGAATACACAGCAACTGTACTAATCCCCATCTTACGCGCAGTTTTAATAACCCTACAGGCAATTTCCCCCCTGTTGGCTATCAGTATCTTTTTCATATTCTTTTCTAATGTAAGAGTGTCATCCGAATAATCCTATTTTCCAAGGTTTATATTTATACGGGATATAATTAAAATGTTCCACTTGTTTGAATCGCGGCATGAGAAAAAGGAACCCCATTTGGAAAATGTCCAGGCTGACGCCAAAACACATGTCTTCGCGGATGGTCCGCCAGGCATCCTCCATATCTTTGGACCAATGGATGTCATCTATGATGACGATCTTCTCGTTAGTATCGTATCCTGAAAAATATCGATAGTAATTTAAGGTCGCCTCACCGGAATGATGGCCGTCAATGTATATGAGATCATAGCCATCCAATCTTTTGGCTTTGTTGAGGAAGTCCTCGAAGGTGGCATTAACCGCTATGATATTGTTGTTTGTGTTGTATTTTTCAAAATGAGCTTTGGCCAGGGCGAATAATGAAGGATCTCCTTCAACTGTCGTGACTTTTGTACTCGGGTCTGTACTGGCCATATACAGGGTGGCCAATCCGAGATTGGTGCCCAATTCAAGGATGCACGAAGGTCTGAAAAAGTGGACAGTGTTAAATAAAAGGTGGCATTTGTTTTGGCCAGAAGAAGACGATCGCACTATTGACTGAATCGACCTGACACTGGAATCGTGGGTCTTTGAACCGGCACCGAAATCCTGGATACCGATCTTTTGTTCTGAAGCACCCAGGATTTCTCTCAATCCTTCAATGGCCAGAAAGGGATAATACGTCCTGTCCAGATCAAAGGCCGAACGGATGAATTGATAAAGGAAAGGGGAATGGATGCTATGCAGGGTGACAGCCCTTTTGTAAAACCTGAAAAACCTGGAAAATTTTCCCCACATAATAAAACCTGACCTCATTTGTGAAATCCCTGTCGAATATCGTTTTTTCGATTCAGTTCTAATAACCGAAAGAGAATAATGCGTACATTTGGATGGCAGGGTTTCCGGAGTTTCCTGGTCCTGCGTCTACCTACCTGAACAATGAATGACGGGTCCGAAGACCCTGGGTTCTGTCTCAAGATTTAAGAAACACAGTTTAAAGAAATAACGGGAAATGAAGAGAATATTCAATGTGTGCTTTGGTGTATCGATGGGTTTGCTTACAGTCAGTCTATTTGGACAGGAAGCAGTGTCCTTTTTTGATTACTCGGAACGTCTGGGGATCAATGGTTATGCAGGTCCATTATGTAAGGCGGTTGCGGATATCAATGGTGATTACAGGGATGACATCATTCGGTTTAATGGTAAGGATTCCCTCGTTTTTGATATCCAGGCCAATGACGGACAACTTTTTGAAACTAAAAAAATTGGCCAGTTGCCCGACGGTGACGGGTGGGCCATCGCCGTAGGAGACCTCGATAACGACGGATTCCCTGAGATCATCACAGGGGGATTCTACAATGGCGCCTTCATCTACAACAACGTTTCGTACATGCCGGAATATGAATTGAGCCAAACAACTATCGATGACTTTTTCACCCAGGCGGCCAATGTCGTGGATATCGATAATGATGGATTCCTTGATGTCTTTATTTGCAATGACGATGGCCTGAGCAAGATATTTATAAATGATGGGACGGGCCAACTTGTCGAAAACCAGGATTTTATAGACATGCGGACAACGCCGGATTCCGACAATTCAGGTAACTATGGCAGCATCTGGACGGATATAGATGGGGATAACGACCTCGATCTTTATATTTCCAAATGCCGGGTCAATGTCAATGAACCCACCGATCCCAGGCGCATCAATATGCTTTTTCTCAATGAAAACGGGCAGTATATAGAGGCTGCAGACAGTTTTGGCCTCGCGATAGGGGCCCAGAGCTGGGCAACAGATTTTGGAGATATTGATAACGATGGCGATCTGGATGCCTTTATGGTCAATCACGGGGACCGCTATATGCTTCTTGAGAATATTGACAATGACACCTTCGTGGAGATCATGGACTACCTGGACGGGAACCTGCTTTTTGGCGGTGCCTTCCAGTGCGCATTTGAAGATTTTAATAACGATGGATGGCTGGATATCCTCATCGCTGGCGATAATGACATGCTCTTGGTGAATGAAGGGGATAAGACTTTTAAAATGAATGCCACACCTTTTGGCTTTGTCAATGCCTCTTCTTTTGCCTTTGGCGATCTTAACGCTGATGGCTATACGGATGTGATGACCTCGTTTGGTGGTTTTGACCCTTCACCTATGGATGCGGACAAGCTCTATCTCAATCTTGGTGGACCCAATAATTACATCGATGTGTCCCTGAAAGGCGACATGTCAAATGGTTCCGGCATAGGCAGCAGGGTAGATATTTATGGGAACTTTGGACACCAGGTTCGGGTATTGTCCAGTGGAGAAAGCTATGGCATTACCAATTCCTTGTCGCTGCACTTTGGATTGGGCGCCGCTACCTTGGTTGATTCACTGAGGATTACCTGGCCATCCGGGTGGGTTGATGTGTACTATGAGCTCAGTGCCAATGCACATTACCTGGCCCACGAAGGAAAGTGCATGGGGCCATTGCCAGTTATTGAGTCAGAGGGTTTTGAATTGAATTGCAATATTGATAAATTGATTCTCGATAGCGGCAACCCCGGGGACACCCTCGAATGGAACAATGGTGTATCAAGTACCTACATCAATGTGACGGTTCCTGGTGTGTATTACGCGACCCGTGACACGGGTTGTTGTGCCTATCCCAGTCAAACCATCATCATCAGGAATCAGATGCCTCCGGCAAAACCGGTATTGAATCTACAGAATGACATTCGCATATGCGTTGGCACCCCACTTTTGCTGACAACAATGAACCTCGAAGAAGTGTCGTGGTCTACAGGAGGAACAGCCCTGGGTATTGATATCACTGAATCGGGCCATTACTGGGCTGACCACATTGGTGAGTGCTTTACCACACATTCAGACACCATTGCCATTGATGTGATCGATCCTGAGCTTTCGCCCCAAACTGTAACAATTGAATCCCCGTCGGAAGTCACTTTTACAGTTTCAGGTGATTCCATAGTGTGGTATGCAGATTCACTTAGCGCCATGCCTATCGCGATGGGTGAAACGTTTACGACAGGGATTGTCGATCGTGATACTGTTTTTTATGCAAGGAATATTGTCAAGACCATCCCCCCCGCGTACACAGGAGGCGAGTCACTTTTCCCGGAACCACCCAATGTCGGATACAGTTCAAACCTGCTCAGCGGGGCAATGTGGTTTGAAGTATTCAAGAATGCGCGATTAAAAAGTTTTTGGGTAAAGACAGATACACCTGGACCGCGACGATTGCTGTTTTATGACGATTTCCTAAACCTCCATGCCGAGAAACTGATCCAACTGGACACACCCGGGATATATGAGATCGTTTTGGAAATTGACTTTACACCGGGATTTTATACAGTGACCACAGATGAGTCCATGAATGAAATCAATTTCGGGTTTCCCGCACCACGTTTAAGCAGAAATGATGGCAACAACCAATATCCATATCTCTTTGGCGATGCCATGTCAATTACGGGATCTAATTTTGGCCCGGAATTCTACTACTACTTTTATGATTGGTCGATTGAGTTGATCCTGGACACCTGTGAAAGTGCACTGGCGCCTTTTTCTATCGAACTGGACACGGTGAGTTCTGTTGTAGATGCAGTCATTCCCGATGTTAAAATTTATCCGAATCCCGCCATTGATGTTGTTTGGGTTCATTCAAAACAGCCATTGAGCAAATTGGTTTTGTCCAGTATCCAGGGAAAAATTATTGTAAATAGGGAATGTTGGGGATTGGATCATTCTCGTTTGGATATTGCGGGACTCAAGAACGGTGTTTATATCCTGCATGTCCAACAAAATATTGGCAGGTACTCAGAAAAATTAATAGTGACCGGATCACAGGAATAGGGGGAGCGAATGGGATTTAATGGATCAACTGTATTAATAGATAAAGTCCTGCGAGGACAAGAGTCCCTCCGGCGATGAACCAGGATTTTGGAAATTTTGAAAATCCTTTCGATGCAATGAAAAAAGTTAGCGCAGTCATAGCAAAAGCCGTAAGTATAAATCCAGGTAGAAAAATCAATGCGCTGGATTTATCGGGCATTAATGTGCCATGTGCAAAACCGTGGTAAAAGCCAAAAAGAAAAGCCACAACTATGTGCAGCCCTGTACTTAAATTAAGACGCAGCGCTATGATGATGCCGTAGATAAGCACCGATCCTGCAATTGCCCACTCTGTCAATGGGGTGATCATTTTACCCATTCCAAGCAATCCACCCAGGGTCATGGCTGCGAGAAATGAAATCCACGGGAAGTATTTTTTTGATGCTGTAAGCAATGCTGAAGCACATCCAAGACCTACGAAGGTCAGGAGGTGTTGGATGTCTTCAAAAGCATGCCATAAACCTGATGTCAAAGGATGGTCCTGACTGCCATACATATAATATGAGGGTAAAAGAAGCAGGGCTGACAGCGTAATGTTTCTGAATTTCATGTTTTGAGCGGGTTTATAGTCTGCTCGTTGTCCAAATTAATTATTTCTTTGCATAATAAAGAAAACAGTTAAGTATGGAAATTTTTCTGGGAATAGATGTGGGTGGCTCTGGTGTCAAAGGCGCGATTGTCAACAGCACAAATGGAGAGCTCATGTCAGAACGATTCAGGTTGGATACCCCTAAATATTCAACACCGGAAAATGTGGCCAAAACAGTACGCCGTGTGGTCAAGCATTTCAATTACGAAGGCATGATAGGATGCAGTTTTCCAACTGTCGTCATGCACGGTAGAGCCAAAACACATGGCAACATCCACAAATCATGGCTGAATGTGCAGGTAGACGAACTCTTTGAACATGTCACGGGGCATCCGTTCGTAGTACACAACGATGCGGATTTGGCAGGTCTGGCAGAAATGGAACTCGGAGTTGGAAGAGGCAAGATGGGCAAGGTTATCATGATCACTATCGGCACAGGACTTGGATCAGGTGTATTTTATGATGGGGTCTTGATCCCCAATTTGGAACTGGGGCGGATATTTGGAAAAGATGGTAAGCCTATTGAATACTATGCTGGCGACAGGGCAAGGAAAATTAAAAATTTATCGTGGGAGAAGTGGGGTGAGCGTTTCGACTTCTATTTGCACCATATCGTGAGAGTGTGTTCCCCTGATTATTTTATTTTTGGAGGAGGCGCCAGTAAAAAACTCGACAAGTTTGAAGACCAGATCACGATTGACGTACCTTATGAAGTGGCGCATTTCAGAAACAACGCGGGAATTATTGGTGCGGCTATGGCCGCAAAAAAAGCCCATTTCCAGGAAAACAAGTTCGTCTTACAATAGCCCGGTAAGGAGGCTTCCGCCAAGGAGGATAAGAAGGATGCCTACAGTAATTTGAATAGTCCTGAAAGTGATTTTCTTGAGAAGGAATCGCCCGGCAACTGCCCCTGCAAAGGCGGCAATAGATGCCGCTGTCACCAGGCCCAACAGATGTTGTCCTTCCAGGAGATCGAACCGCCGCCCGTAAAACGATACGCCGTACACAATGAGTCGGCCGACATCAATGATCACTGCTGCGACAATACCTGTGGCGATGAAAACTTCTTTTTCAAGACCAAACTTTATAAGAAATGTTGTCCGCAATGCACCCTGATGACCAGATAAGCCACCAAAAAATCCTGAAATTGCTCCGCCAAGTCCCACGAATTTTCGAGGAATTGACAAGCGGCTTAAAACAGGGAGCAAATCAAACAAGGCAAAAATGATAATGAGCAGACCGATGATCACCTTGATCAATGTGATTTCACATGTTTGATCCCATAATATGTATGTCATGATTGGGCTTGTTTGATCCATGGCATTAAGCAAATAGGCGCCGAGAATGGACATAATGAATCCAGGCACTGCAAACTTGATAACCACGGACCAGTCGGCTTTCAATCCTATCAGCCCGACCTTGAAAATATTATTGAACAGATGGACAACGGCTGTGGCCGCGATGGCAACTGGCAGTGGGAAAAATACCGCAAATGCCGGCATCAGCATGGTGCCCAGCCCGAAACCAGCAATAAATGTCAATGCAGACACAAGAAGGGCAACAAGGCATACAACTATGTAATCCACAGGTATGATTTAGGTCATCAAGGTAGCAAAATCATTATTATTCAATGACTCGGAAATAGGCCGTGGCACGGATAACCCGTGCCACGGCCTCCGTTTTTTCTTAACTCGTGCCACGAGC
>JBFKJL010000043.1:0-13099 GCA_041631795.1 Saprospiraceae bacterium
AAAAATGAACTCTGCACAGAATAGCCGTCTTCATCCAGCCCAAACGCACCAGCAGACTCGACAAATGTATTGTCCTTCTTGTTGATGAATAAAAGGTTCCTGCGCAATTGTGGGTTCAGGGTTGTCCAACCGGAACGACAGACATATATGTCGAGGTAGCCGTCTGCATTGATATCGACCATGCTCACCCCGGTTTTCCAGCCTGAATTAACTGCCACCCCGGCTGATTCCGTGATATCTTCAAACTTGAGATTTCCCTTGTTCAGGTATAACCTGTTGGGCACCTCATTACCGGAAAAGTAAATATCGACAAGGCCGTCATTGTTGATATCTCCCAGGGCAACACCTCCGCCATTGTAGATGTATTCAAAATTGAAATAATTCTTTTCCTGGTTCTCCTGGATGTTATTGGAAAAGTCGATACCGGTTTGCGTGGCCGACAAGATTGTGAACAAGGCTTTGGAAGAGACAGGTGAATCTCCTGTCTTTTCGCAAGCTGTTAAGAGAGTAACTAAAGTAAATAATACAATGGTGCGGTTCAATTGTCATCCGTTTGTGGATGGCAAATATACACACCAAATCCAAAACTTCGGGACTTTATTGTTCCATAATATCTTCTGCCTCGGCACTCTTGCTTGCCATACTGCTTGTGCGGCCGATGTCAAATCTCAGGGAAATCTCATGCGATCCATTGTTGTACGTCTGGAACTCATGGCGCGAAGCATTGTAGGTATAAAAGAAATTCAATGCATTGACCCTTGCTCCAATGAGGAACCCGATCTTCTCATCAGCACCAACAGTATAGGATAATCCTCCATACAGTTTTTCATCGAGCAACTTGAGCAAGGCATTGATATCTGCATGGAAGGGAACATTGTTGAGTTTCTTGACGAAAAGAGATGGCTCTATGATAATGTCTGTCCCATTGGGTTGGTATCTGTAACCCAGGTTAAAGATATAACCGACTTCCCTGTCATCTTCTCCGGAGGATTCCTCAATGCGGGAACTCAGGAGGGAAGGCAAAGCGAGACCATAAGTGATCTTGTCTTCATACACGCCATAAATACCAAATGAAATGTCAAAAAAACTGGCCCCATCAAGGCGTTCAAAGACAAGAGGGTCATCCGTATCGATCAGGGGATTGTTCAGGGCGTCTCCTGCGAGTGCATGAGTGATGTACTCTGCCGAAAGCCCAAAGCCAACCTTGTTCGTTGGACTGTCAATTGTATAAGACACAGCACCCATGCCTTTTGTCGTTTCCAGGGCGCCATTAGAATCTGTCACAAGCATACCTCCCAAGCCCAGCCTGTTACCCACAGGGCCATTATAGCTCAGGATAAAAGACTTTGGTGAGTCGGGAAAAGTCGCCCACTTGTTCCTGTAGTTCAGAAGCACCTGGTGGTATTCGCTTGATCCGACGGCACCGGCATTGACGAGGACTGGGTTCACAAAAGTCTGGGAGGAAATATACCTCTCATCAAAATATCTTTCCTGGGCATTGAGAGACAAGCCAAGGATTGCGATGGATATACTGAATATTAATTTTTTCATATCTAACCTGTCTATTATCAGTTTTGGGTGGTCATTAATTTCTCAATAGGGTTACGGTACCTTTTTCAATTCTCACTGTATTGTTGGGGAATGTCACTTCCAGGACCCAAAAGTAAGCCCCTTCACCGAGGGCTTCACCATCAGTATCGGTTCCATCCCAGTTGTTGGAATAATTCTGAGCCTCGTGCACCAGTCTGCCCCATCGGTCAAAGACCTGCAAGTATGAGGGGTTGTTCTCAGCGCATGAGATCATAAACAAATCATTGTACCCGTCGCCATTGGGCGTCATCACACTCAGGCCCTGGTAGCAGGCGGTGGGATCGACTTCCTCGCATGCATCAACAGTAAAAAGCATCTCGGCAATACATCCATTGCCATCAGAGGCACTTAAAAGGTAATTGCCGGCTGAAAGGTTTGATGCCTGGACGGCATTGCCCCCGCTGGGCGACCACTGGAGGCTGTATTGCCCCACCCCTCCATTAACGAAGGTGCTGATCGATCCATTGGACTGTCCCACGTCGGAACATTCTGTATCATCAAGGGCGATCGTCAATTGTGGAGGCTCTGTGACCTCAATCCCTGGCTGGGTAAATTCAGCGCCCTGGCTGTCTGTAATATCCAAAGTATAGGTTCCCGCGCAAATATTGCCTGTGAGTGGAAAATCATCAAATGTCAGTGTACTTCCTCCTCCGGTCAGGGTAATAGAATACGGAGGCGTTCCTGTCACAATCGTCCCATCAATGATCGCGTCGCATTCTCCCAGGCAGCTGACGCCAAAACCATTATTGTCCGAAGTTGAGACAACGGAAATATTGCTTACTGATATGGTTGGAATATCCGCCATCACATTGGCAATACATGAATACGAGACTGTGCATCCGTTGGCGTCAACAATGGTCACATCATAACATCCCGGATTGACGAGTCCTGAAAGGTCTTCTGTAGCGGCAGTAAATCCCGATGGCCCAAACCAAGAATAAGTATACGGGGTTGTGCCGCCCGTGACAGTGAGATTCACACTGCCCTGCACACCGGGGCCGATATCTGTGACAGTGGCACTTGCACTCAGCGCTTCCGGCTCTGCTATGACAAATGACGCCGATGACTGTGAGCCCTGGTTGTCTGTCACTGTTACGGAATAATTGCCGGCCAGAAATTCAGAAATGGCTTCACAGGCCAGGGCCGTTCCTCCATTGTAAGAAATCAGACATGTGTAGGGTGTGCAGCCACCAGTAATATTGAAGCTGGCATCACCTCCCTCTCCATTGCACCCCGCATCGCTGAAATCAACTTGCAGAGCCAACTGTTCCACTCCTGTCATAGAAAAAGTTGTCGTTGCCGTGTCCCCAAGATCATCGGTCACTGTGACGGAGTAATTGCCACCGCCAAAACTGGTGATATCATCACATGGGACAGGTGTCGCGCCATTCACAGAGATCATACAGGTGTAGGGACTGCAGCCGCCTGTTGTCACGAGATTTACAGACCCCGGACCAGTATCACAGGAAGGATCAATTATATTTTGCGCAGAAACCTGCAGGGCCATACCGCTTCCGCCTTCACCGACAAAGAAGGTCGCGTCATCTGTGCAATTATTTGCATCGACCACAGTCTTTGTATAGAATCCCGGTGGCACCATATTTTCATCGGCCACTTCCGGGCTCCACGATGTTGTATAGGGTTGTGTGCCTCCCGAGACTGTACAGGAGATGCTTCCAAAACCACTGCAATCAGCATTGACGGCCTGTCCATCGATGACCAACGGGTCAGGCTGATTGATGATAAATGTTTCACTTGTCGTCATTCCACCTTCATCGGTGACGGTCAGCGTATACTGCCCGGCCGCCTGTCCAAAGAGATTACATCCCGAGGTGGAAATGGGATTGCCATTGGCATCAGTCCATTCACATGTCAGATTGCCCTGGCCACCATTGATGGATACAGTTATATTCCCTCCCAACTCTCCGAAACATGCAGGTTCAGTGATGGAGGCCGTTATTGTAAATCCACAAACGACTGAAACAGTAGCGCCTTCCAGGCTTACATTTGTGATTGGATTTCCGGCGGGATCACCGATTTCAATGCTTAGGGGCATTCCGACAAATTCCAGGGTTGTGGTTTCATCACAATCGCCAATCACATCAAAACATACGGAATACAACAATGTGCCGTCTGGCAATGATAATCCTCCGCCTGTTGAATTCCAGGAGACGTTGAGTGAATTGGATGTTTGGCTGAAAAAATTGGCTGTCGGGCTTAGGCCTGCCTGGCTGTTGAGATTTGTCACTCCTGTGTAGGTCAGGACCTGGTCGTTCCATGTCATGGAATACTGGATACTGCCGATATTGGTAAAATTGACTGTTGTCACATCCACGCACGCATTCCCTCCCATCGGCACCGGTGTCTCCGCGACGACCAGGCCAAAATCTGTGTTGCCTCCTGATTCTCCAACAGTCACGCTGCCATCATCCGTGTAAAAGTCCAGGGATTGGCCACTCGGTCCGGAGAATTCAATATTGGGTGAATTGATGAATTTTACAGGAGAAACCTGTCCGTCATTCCCGATGATATCATAGCATATTTCAAAGATGACACTGCCGTCGGGCAGGGTCACGGGGTTGGCGCCAGTATTGTCAAACCAAAGAAAACTGAGCATGCCGTTTGCGGCATCCACATTGAACAAGGCCTGGGACAAACCCGGAAGACCGAAATTCTGGACAGCCGTGTAGGTGACAATGGCGGGATCCCACATCACACCTCCCTGGGCACTTTGGATACTGTCAAAGTTTACCACACTGACTTCTACACACACATTTGCCCCGTTGAGTCCGGATTCATCAGAGGCAATCAAGCCGACACCATCTTCTCCTCCACCGGTCATGCAGTCTGTGCCCGGGATCGTGACAGTCGCGCCACTTGATATGGCTCCGATATCTTCAAAATCATCATTGATCACTTCTATCAGGTTGAACGGGAGGATCTCACCAATCGTAAATTCAGTAGAATCACATGGAGCCCCGGTTGTATTTAATCTGATTGTAAACAGCGTCGTGCTGTCGGGTAAAGTAAATGGAAGCGTACTCAATTGGGACCATGACACCGAAACCTGGCCATCAATACCCTGTGCGGTATTTGTCGGTGTCCCGATATTGCCAGCATTGAAGTCAGGCAAGGCTGTCGTCACATTCTCAATTGAAGCAAATGACAAGACTGTCGAATCCCAAAAAATGAGAAATTGCATACTGACAATATCATTAAAATCCTTGACAGAGACGTCCACGTCAACGGTTGTCGTTGGCGGAGAGTCAACTGTAAAGATAATTTCCAAGGGGGGAGCCGATTGCGAGAATACCTGATGCGCAAATAACAGGCACACAAATATTGATCTAAGGCGTATTATCATAACTGGATTTTAAAATAAAAACGTAAAATTAAATAATATATGGCTCTTAAGAAGCCCAGGACATTGCAAAATTCAAAGTTAGTCCAGAAATGTGAACCGAGATTTGTTTTACAAATAACGCACATTCTTTTCACAATGTTATTTTAAAAATTGGTCTTTGTACCATAAAAATACAAAGACCACTGATTCTCAATTATCTATACGAATCAGAATCAATTAATAAATATCATCTTCCTGGTTGCGGAGAATTTCTCCGTCTCCAATTTATAGTAATATACGCTGTTGCTTGCAAAATTATCGCCGGGCACTTCAATGCTGTTCATTCCTTTATCGAAGTATCCGTTGAATTCCCTGATCACCTGCCCATTGACACTCAGGATCCTGATCGATGCGTAGCCATCGGTGGCCAGACTGAATCGTATTGTGGTCCTGTTGTTGAATGGATTTGGCTCGTTTTGGAACAGTATGTTCCCGGGATGGTTATTCTCTTGTCCGGCATCAATATTGATAACCCCGGTATTGAGATCCTCATCATATGCTTCAGGACTCAGATGATCGCCGACAATTGTGACCTCCACTTCGTCATTTCCGAGGGCATTCCCGAGGACAATCCTGAACAATTCATCGTTTTGGCGTAAGCCAGAAACAGATGACTCTGCATTCCAGCTGATAAATATCCTGTTGCCTTTGACGGCATAATGGCGGTCATCAATACCAATGGTCCCGGATGTGACGCTCTCGATGATGGTATTTGTATTTCCAACATGTAAAACCAATTGGAAACCACTCAGGGCGACATCCTCATTGACGTGAATTGACACTGTATTATCACTTCTATTGATCATGTAGGACAAGTCCATATCCGCGGCCGAACGTGTCTCGACGTGGTTGCTGTCATCATATGAATCCAGCACGACAGACCCGTTCACATCACCAATTTTTACGCCGAAGAAATCATTGGACATCATATTGTCAGAGATTTCCATAATGTCGATGGACTCGTGCAGCGGCCATGGCGATAGCACGTCATTGAAGACCTGGGATTTCGATATGAACCGCCAACTTTTGTTGGATGGCAATTCTTCATAAATCCCGAGTATCAGTTTTCGTAATTCTACGAGGTCGACTGCTGAAACGCTTTGATTGTTGTTGGCATCAGCTGCCACCATTTTCAGTGGCGAATCGAAAATTTCAAGTCCCAGGATATGTCTTTGGATCAAGACCAGGTCCAGGGTGGAGACCCCATTAAGAGGAAAGTCATCCTTTTCCGGAACGATGTGATAGTTATTCTTGAACTTCAGATCCTCAAACGCATAGGTCCCGGTTTCATCTGTCATGTGATATCTTTTTTCGGCGATTGACATGTCTTCCAATTCAACCATGACATCGTTCACAGATTCACCATATTCAGTCGTAATCCCGCCGGCGATCATGACCTCGAGGTTCGAAGTCCCGCCGCAGTCATTATCCGTAGGCAAAACCCGAGGGAGGTTGTTGTCTCCCTGGACGCCAACCAACAGGCCATGATGTCCTGCCGGGCTCCTATCGAGGGCGGGTGTCGTTTCATCATTGAAATCATAATACAAGACCAATCCATTTTCACTACCGGTCAACTGAGCATTCATGGATGCTTCTATTTCCGCTTGTGTCCTTGCGGTATTCCAGATCCTTAATTCATCCAACTGACCACTGAAGTACCCATCGCCCTGGTTGTAGCCTATGCCCATCCCCTGTCCGAGGATATTGACCGGCGTTGTTCCCATAGCGACTGAATCACCATTGACGTACAAGAATGACATATTGGTGGCCCCTGAATAAGTCACTGCAAAATGCGTCCACTGATCGACAGGGAAATCTGCCGGATCGGTAACGGCGCCAAAGAGGGAGAGGTTCCCGTCTTCAATACCAAAGAATGGACTGTCATTGCCATATTCAATAAGTGTCACATAAGTATTGGCTGATCCCCTGTAGTATGCCCAACCTTCAAAAGTGAAGTCAGAAGTTGCTGAAAGAGCAGAGACATTGATGAAATCATCTGTCCCGTCGAAATCGAGTACATTACCGCAAGGCATATCGCCAGATACCTCAACCACTGTGGGTTTACAATCGGGATCATTTGACTGGATGTTGATATAGGTCACACAAAAATCCTGGTTGCCAAAGTCATCAGTGACCCAGATCTTGAGTTCATTGAGGCCGAGATCTTCACATGTAAACCGTTGGGCTGTAGCGCCCTCGTCATCCTGGTCGAATGAAAAGCTGAGATTTGCATCACAATTATCTATACTTCCCAGGTCAAAGTCCCAGGCCCATATATCGATCATGTGTTCCCCATTGGTTTGAGGCTGCATCAAAACAGTCGTGATCCCTCCCCTGCAATAGGGCGTCGGTTTCTTTGTGTCCCTGACCTCTATAAAGGAAGTACAGGTCCCTTCATTGCCACAAAAATCCGTCACTGTCCACGTCACCCTGTACCGTCCCACTGGATAGATACCCGAAGCGGTATTCCCGCTTGAATCCACGGTCACGATGCCGGAATGAAGATCCCTGACAGTGTACGTCATTGAAGACACATTGATATTCCTGTCAAAACAACTGTCATAGGCCTGGGGCGCGGGAATCGAGACAAAGGCTTCACATGTATTGTTGTTCACGTCTACCGTAATCGTATCCGGTGGACATTGGTCAATGGTCAGGCTGCTCTCGTTTGAGACCTTAATGACCTGGTTGTCTGACCAGATCCCATTGAACGGATTAAAATTCGGATCGTATGTACACCAGTCAATGACTGTCCACGTCCTTACAATTTTCAGGCAATAGCCTTCGGTGTTGTAAAAGACCTTATCGTGAAATGAATAGGACAGCAAGCCACAGATATTGGCCTCATCGACAGGTTCGTTGGTGCTGCGCAAAAGTGGGACATCACCGAGGTCCGTTGTATAATTTGAACAAGTTGCGTCAGCCCTGTCTGATGGCCATCTGAAACTGTTATAGCTGAGCACGACATTGCTGCTGAAATTAAACAGCTGTTCGCAATCATTGAGGTAGACCTTCCGGCCGTTGTCCATAGCAAACCACCTTCTTGTCACTGAGCCTGTACCGCATTGCGCGCTGAGATTTTCTATATCCTCGTATTCCGGCTCAATGGTGAGACAATTGTCAGACAGGACAGGTCGTCCCCTGAGATCGGGGCTGATATCTGCTCCGCAATTCAGGTTGAATTGGGCCGGGGGACATTGTTCGATGACAAAAGGCACCTTATCCTGAACGATAACACTGACAACACATGTGTTTGTATGTCCACTTTCATCTGTCACTTCGAGCTCAGCTGTCAAAGACTGTCCGGCTTCCTGGCAACAAAATTCAATATAGTCCCCAAATTCTGTATTATCACGACCAATGCCAAAGACCTGGCACAGTGTGTCGACTTGTTTTCTCACCCTGAACGTCACCGGGCCGCCACATTCATCGTATGATCCATCATCTATTGTGATGGCATACATTCTTGACCACCCGTTATCCGCTATCGAGACTGCAGTGTACTGGTCACAAACTGCCACCGGTGGATCGTGATCGACCACACGAATCTCATACAAACATTGTGTTGTATGGCCACACTCATCGGTAACGATATAACGTATCCAGTTTAACCCAGGCAACAACCCTGTCAGCCTGAACCGCGGATTTGATGGATCAAACGGTTGGATGGGAATGGCAGTATTGAATGGCTGATTTGTCCCAAACTCATCTGCACGCTGGTATTCCACCTGCACATCAATGGCAGAACAATCCGAGACAAACTGGAATGCTGTGGGATCATCCTCATCCAGAGGAGCCACAATGAAATCTGCCGTACAATTATAATTGTTTGAATTGATGGTTATCGTGTCAGGAGGACAGGTCACAATTGGTGCGATCTCATCCACGACTTTAATGGACTGGTAGCTCTGTGCGTATTCTCCGGCACACCAATCCAGGGCTGTCCATCGCCTGAGAATCTTGAATGTGTTCAGGCCGCACACATCGAAAGTATCATCAGAATACGTGACGTTTATTCTACATAAATTATCTTCAATCTTAATATCCAATCCATCGATTGTCGGCCACCCTGTCCTGTCAGGACTCAGGTCAAGATTGCCGTCATCATCGAAGATATTGTCATTGCAATCATACTTTTTATCTGTCGGCCACGACATGTCGACCAGTTCGTTCTTCTCAAAATATATCGAAAAGTTGCAGGCATCTGCACTCAGTCCAACGTTATCTTTTGTGAAGTAACCAATATTGCGGCGATAGGTATATTCACCGTTGGCACATTCAAGAGAGACGAGTTCGTCCCTGGTGAGGATGATATCTACGTTTGGATCACAATTGTCAGGTGCAATTTTCTGGAATTCATAAAATGATAAGGTGTTGACCTTGAGGTGGACGCCAGTTACCGAAGGCACCGGCAAGGTCAGCTTGATGGTGGGCTCAAGGATGTCTTCCCTGGCCTGAATGCCAATGAGCTCACTTTTTTGAACACTGCCATCGGCAGCGTCAAACATGATCTCGTACATATCCCCCGAAGTCATCATCATGGCTGAACCGGAACCTGTAAGATTGCCCCCGATACCGGACACATTCACGGCAAGGGATTCGACAATTTCCCACGGGTTGGCCTCATCATTTGTCGTGACGACAACTGTAACGGTATTCGGATCAACATCGATATCCACCAGGGGTGTCGTATTGTAGTAGTCCAACATGGACGAGCTTGTAAAAAGATTGCTCATATCCTCGTTGCACGCGACCGTGACATCCTCGATACAAGTCACATTCGGTGGCAGCTTATCCTCTACTGTAAAGTAGCCCCAGCACGCGATCGTGACGCCATTGTCATTAATAAAGGAAACACTGGCTTTCCATGTTTCACCGATGTAACTGCCGTCAATAGCCGGGTAGTAGAAATCGCTTCCGACCACCGTTGTTGACGCAACAATGTTATTTTGCAAGTCCAGGATTGTTACATAATAATCACAACCCTGCCTTTCATCTTCGAGCATGATATCAGGCGTCAGGATGGCAAAACATTCATCATCGAGTGAAATCTGAATATTATCATTACATGCCAGAGAGGTGGGGCATTGGGCATTCAGGGTTTTCCCCAAATGCAGAAACATGCTCAGGAACAAAAGTAAACAAGCGTGTTTTAAGCCCTCACTTCGAAAAGTCTTCGATATTCTCATGTGTAAAAATCGGTTTTTGGCTATCACCAAATGTTGTTAAAAAATTTTTGCGTTCAGAAGTATTGAAGAGGAGGGATACCGGGGGGGACAGATCCTTTAAACCAGTTGATTTTCCAGCGCAAACTTGATCAGGTTAATTGTATTGCGAACACCCAGTTTACGCATGATATTTTTCCTGTGAACTCCCACAGTCTGGTCACTGATATAGAGTTCACGCGCTATTTCCTTATTGTTTTTCGCCTGTGCGATCAGGGTCAGGACCTCCTGCTCCCGTTTTGTCAGTTTTTGCTTAATGACAAAACGGTCTTCATATAGAGAGGTTTTGGACGACTGCTTTAAGCGCCTGCCATTTGGAGGTGTAATATGAAGGCCCGGTGCAATATAGGTTTTGCCGGACATCAGTTCGTAAATGCTTTCGATGAGGTCTTCAGCGTCATTCGACTTCAGGATATATCCATCTGCCCCATTTTTGAGAGCCTGTCCTACGAATTTATAATCTCCATAGGATGTCAGGACACAAATTTTTAGGGATTTAAATTCCTTGCGCAGTTGGGGTATCAGCTCAAGGCCGTCGAGATCCGGAAGGTTGAGATCCAGGAAGAGCAATTCAGACTCAAGGTGTTTCCTGAGAAAAAGGAGGAGGTCCTCCCCTGTTTCGAGGTCACCTATTATCCTGATATTCGGTGTTTCTAGTTGTTTGAAAAACGACTTGATGCCTTCCCTGAAAAGCGTCTGTTTGTCAACGATAACTGTATTGATTGCAGTCATGTAAATTTCGTTATTGTAAAATTCATACGTGGTGCCCGTACACAATCAGGGCCACCATTCTGACCTAAATGAGCAAATCTGATGCCAAGTTTAGAGGGTCATTTCATTTAGATATTATATTACATTTTATCGAAATACGCATTTGCCTCATGTTCAGTATTTTCCTCATTATTTGTGTACGTATAAATAAAACCAGGATGAATACTGAAAGCGCCAATGTCACCAAACTTATCTACAGCCAAAAAGCCCACTTGAAAATCCGTTTTACTTTCCCGTTTGATGACTCTCTGAATAGCCATTTCGCAGGCCTTCTGTGGTGTATATCCCTGCCGTATGAGCTCGACTATATAGAAGGTACTGCAATTTTTGATCACCTTCTCACCAAGGCCTGTGGCAACCGCTCCACCAACGTTTCCATCCACATATAGACCCGCCCCCGGAATGGGCGAATCACCGACCCTCCCTTCCATTTTATATGCCAGGCCACTTGTCGAACATCCCCCGGCCATTATTCCGGATGCATCAATGCAGAGCATTCCTATGGTATCGTGATTTTCTATATTTATTTCAGGCTGATAAACAGCATTTTGCTTCCAATTTGACCAGGCATTTTTCGATTCTTCTGTTAATAGGTCGCTTTTATGGAAACCTTTTTCCAGCGCAAAGCGCAGCGCTCCTTCGCCGGACAATAAGGTATGAGGAGAATCCTCCAGAACCTTGCGCGCCACCGATATGGGATGGCTGATCTGCTTGAGATACGACACAGCGCCGGCATTGCTATTGTGATCCATGATACAGGCATCGAGGGTCACCTCTCCGCTTCGGTCAGGTCTTCCGCCTAATCCAACTGACGAATCGCTGGGATCGGATTCAACATCTCTTATCCCTGTTTCTATGGCATCCAAGGGGGAGACCCCATTTTCTAAAGCATTGAACGCCAGTGCATTTGACCGTTTATGGCGCCATGTGCTGAGAACAATTTTTCTTTGCGCGCCATTGCTCTTGCTGCCTTTGCCGGAAACGCCTTCACATGATAAAAGATGAGGGCTCAGGATGATACTGAGGCCAAATTTCTTCAGGAAAGACCGCCTCTCTGACATTTTGATTGGATGAATGACCTAATATACCATAAATATGGTATAAAATACAGAATAAAAATCTAATGAGAGACCCTTACTCCTTGATGAGCTTGATGATATTGTAATATTGATCCTGTTCGATGAGGATATTGTATAAGCCTCTTGGCCATTCTGTTTCAAGCGTTACGGGGATAAAGTTTTCGCCTGTTGCCAGTTCGGCATTCATGGTCCTGACAAGCCTTCCATTTGAATCCATAACCCTGAGAATTGCTGTCCCATCGTATTCTGCATAGACTTTGAGGAAAGTGCTTTCAGTGGCTGGATTGGGAAAAGCCACAGCTTCGAGCTGGACTGGCATCAGTTCAGGCCCGTTGGGAATCTCCTGGTGTGGCATGGCTTTAAAAACGTTCTTTTGCATAATGGACAACCCGGTATTGCGCATGAGGATATCATACATTGTTGTGTTCCGGATATTCTCCAGGTCCTCGGATGAAAAAGCCGGGTCGTTTTCGAAATAAAACCTGTCACCATCCCTCAGAACATGAAACTGCTTCTTGATGATCGCCATAACGAGTTCACCAAAGATAGCGCCTTCCATGTGCTTTTCTGCCAGCATACCGACCCATGGATCTATGCTGTTGACATTGCCGTACAGGGCTTCCAGTGCACTGGCATCTTCAGGACTACTTGTCAATTCTGAGAAATTATCAACCATCGGGAGGCCGAAATCTGCGCGGATGGCATTATAGTTTGGCAGCCCCCTGTCGCGTCCTCTGTATATATTCAGGGCCGCAAGGTCAAGACCACCTGCGCCCGGGGCACCAAAGAGGAAGTTCCGGACGTCGCTGATCACCTTACAATCGAGTTCCTGCATTGGCTGAACACCCATTCCCTTGAAGAAGGGTTCGATCCCACCTGTAAGAACAACGGATAGCGGATTGAAGAAAGCGTCCTTGAGGGTCATATGTCCCTGGTTAATTTCTTCACCATCATTATCCATGCGCATGATGTTGCTATTGAGCAGAGTATGCCCTATTCTGAACGCAGCAGTTGCGAATTCATTAAAGATC
>JBFKJL010000044.1:0-12912 GCA_041631795.1 Saprospiraceae bacterium
CTTCTCTGGTGATCAGTCATATCGGTGTTATGGGACTCAGCCAGGGAGGCTGGATTAGCCATATTGTTGGTGATTTATACCCGACCCTTGACTTTATTGTAGATGTTGTCAGTTCTGCCACGACACCATACGAACAGGTCAGGCATGAAGTGAAGAGTGATATTCGGCGTTCCGGAGTACCTGAATCACTGGCAAAAGGTTTGGCTGTCGTATTTACCAGGAGAGTCATTGGTAAACACCCGGGATGGTGGAAGATGAACGGGTCTTTTGACCCGTTGCCTCTCATCGTCAATTCATCGACGCCTCTTTTCAAGATTTTTGGTGCCGATGATGAGCGGGATAATGTGCCAGTTGAACTTTCTATGGAAAGGCTTGAGTCCCTTCCTCGGTTTGGAAATGAGGGATTTACGGTCAAAGTCTATGAAAATTCAGGTCATGCTATGATAGATGCACAAACAGGGTGGATCCGGGGTGATTTTCTTGATGATGTATCATCATGGATTCAAACGGCAGTAAAAGGATAACGAGATTACGCATGAAGGAAAAACAAAAATGGTATACGCATATTCCGCACTCGGTCAGCATTTTGTTTGGCATCATAGTTTTTGTGAGCATACTCACTTATATTTTACCCGCCGGCACATATGAAAGAGTCATTGTCGACGGTAGAAGCAGGGTTGTGCCGGGATCCTATAAATTATTGCCTGCTTCACCTGTCGATCTTTTAGATATGTTCAAGTCCATCCCTTTGGGTTTTAAGGCAGCCGTAGAGATAATTTTCATTGTCCTTGCCGGAGGCATCATGTTTGAAATGATGGATAAATCGCGAGCCGTAGAATGTGCCGTGGGAACCCTTGTCAGGAGGGTGGGTCGCCAAAGAAGGTTCATTCTAGTGGTCCTGGTCACAATTGCTTACGGGTTGCTGGGGGTGGCTGTGGGATATGAAAACAACATAGCACTTGTGCCCATCGCCGCAGTTGTCAGCCTGGCCCTGGGTGGAGATCTCATTCTCGCCGCAGGCATGTCGGTTGGAGCCATGACTGTCGGCTTTGGCTTGTCCCCAATCAATCCTTACACCGTTGGTACAGGACACAAGATTGCCGAGCTCACATTATTTTCAGGAGCCGGGCTAAGAAGTGTGCTTTGTGTTGCGGGATTGGGTCTTATGGCGTACTATAACATACGTTACTTCAGGAAGATTCTCAGGGAACCATCGAAAAGTCTCGGCAGGGGTCTTGATGAAAATGGAATTTCACTTTCACAACCATTGGATAGTTATACTATGACACGCACTCACTGGATCGTTATCCTGTGCTTCATGGTGGGATTGTCGGTCAGTCTGTATGGTGTATTCAATTTGGGATGGTACATCAATGAGTTGTCTGCAATTTTCCTGATGGTGGCGCTTGCTGCAGGCATAACGGCCCGAATGGATGCCCATGTGATCAGCGAAACGGTTCTGGCGGCTATTGCTAAATCCGCCCCCGGGGCATTCATGGTGGGGTATGCCACATCTATCAAGGTGCTGATGGAAATGGGTCAGATCAGTGATACCATTTCATTCAGGCTGGCGGAATTACTGCAAGGCCTACCACTTTACCTCTCTGCCATAAGTATGTCACTGGCACAATGTGTTATCAACCTGTTCATTCCTTCAGGCAGCGGGCAGGCATTGGCCACCTTGCCTGTGATGATCCCCCTTGGAGAAGTTTTGGGTCTGACACGTCAGACCACTATCCTGGCATTTCAGATCGGTGATGGGGTCACAAATCTCTTTAATCCCACACTTGGTGGCCTGATTGCCATGCTGGCGATGTGCCGGGTTCCTCTTGAAAGATGGCTGCGTTTTATCATGCCATTGGCTTTCATGGTTTTGTTGATGGCATGGGTCGGTCTCATGGTGGCGGTTTGGACAGGATACAGCTAAAAGAAAACCGCACTTCAGTCGTTTCCAAAGTGCGGTTGGGATGCGGATAAAACGCATCCTTCAGGTAAACATTTATTATGAAAGTTCGACTGTCCTTTTTACTGATTCAATTGGCCTCGGAGGAATATCGTAGAATGTTATTGTCAGGATCCCGTTTTCATACCGGGCGTCAATTTTAGATTTGCCAACATCTTTGGCAAGATTGAAACGTCTTTCCAGGGTGTCGATATCAAACTCCCTAATAATATGATCCGACAAATGACCTTTGTCCTTTTCTTTACTGGCTTTGACATATAAAACATCGTCATTGATTTGTATGTCGATATCATCTTTAGCAAAACCGGGCATCAGCAATGCCAACTTGAAAAGATTCCCTTCCTTTGATACATTGGCACTGGGTCGTTTCTTTTCCAGATGCATGTCGAGGGCACTCCGGCCTAAAAAATGGGACCTGTGCTTATGAGGGTCCATCCAGTATCCCCGCTTATCTTCCCTGTATGTTTGGATGTCTTTGATGGTCATTTTTTATATGTGGTTTCATTTGATACTGCGCAAAGTTAATTGCATTCGCTGATGTGATGGACTGACCAAGATCACTTTTGAATATGATCATTATCCTGTGGCCCATTATTACATAGTGAAAAATAATATTTGCCGATATCACTGACATGTGTGAAAGGATTATCTTTCGTGATTTATTATCTTGATCATTCAAAACAATATCAACGAGATGCATGTCATTGATCTACTCAGGGAATTGGTGCATTTTCCCGTCCTCGGTGGTCAAAGCAATTTATCTATCATCCAATGGATTGAAGGCTATCTTCGGGATTTTGGTGTGGCATCAAAACTCGTATATAACGGGGACAGGACCAAGGCGTCACTGCATTGCCGAATTGGACCAGCCATTGATGGAGGTGTCATTCTATCCGGGCACACCGATGTCGTTCCCGCAGAAGGGCAGGAGTGGTTATCAGAGCCTTTTGAATTAACTGATAAAGGCGATGGCAGGTTATACGGAAGAGGAGCGTGTGATATGAAGGGTTTCCTGGCCTGCTGCCTGGCGGTCATTCCTGACATGATGCGAAACGGGCTAAAGAAACCAATATATCTCGCTTTTTCCTATGATGAAGAAATCGGTTGTCTTGCTGCCCCGGAACTGGCAGCCGATATTGTCGATTCCTATGAGGAGAAGCCATCTTTTGCAATCATCGGAGAGCCCACCTCCATGCAGCCTGTCGTCGCACAAAAGGGCATCTATATTCTTGATATCACTGTCAATGGATCAGCGGGACACAGCAGTCGTATCCGACAGGAGGTCAGCGCAGTGCATGAAGCCGCGCGACTTGTTCTTTGGTTAGAGGAAAAGATGGATGATCTTGTCAGGGCAGGATCATTGGATCATCGCTTTGACCCGCCAAATACTTCTTTGCATAGTGGCCAAATTCAAGGCGGGATAGCCCCCAATGTGATTGCCGATCGGGCAGTATTGACATGTGATATCAGGGTGATCCCATCTGATGACATCGAAATGATTGTGCATGAATTCAATGTCCATTGTCGTCAGCGCGAAGCAGAAGTCCGCCAAAAATTTCCCGAATTTAAAATTGAAAGTACAGAAAGGCATCCTCCAGTGCCACCCTTGGACACCGCAAAATCTTCACCCGTTGTACCACTGATCAGAACCATCTCACAATGTGACACGCTAGGTGCTGTGTCCTATGCGGCTGAGGCAGGCCAGTTTGCTGAATGTGGATTCCATTCCGTCATCTGTGGCCCGGGGTCAATAGCCCAGGCACATCGTGCGAATGAATATATTGAAAAGAGTCAGCTTGAAGCAGGGGTTGCCATGTTGAGGCGCCTCGTGAAAATTTGTTCAGAATGAGGATGGGGTGGAATCTGTTCAGAAAGTTAGGTTATGTGCGAAGTGTGGGTCTTGTCATAATCCTGGCTGGGACACTGCTTTTCGTTTTCAGGGGTTATATCAGAGATCACAAGGTGACGAGAACGAAGATGGAAATGTTCAAAGCCATGAGCACCCAGCCTCCTGCAAAATGGGATGACGCTTTCTTGAAAATTTGTGATAGCCTGTGGGCCCCTTCTCTGGATAGCACAAAAACTTCCTTCGTGCCAGGCAATGAACAATAAGCGTGCAGATGTTATTGTGATAATATAATCCATGATATATGTTTATTTCTGAATCCGATATCACTCGTTTTGACAGAATAAGAAGGCTGAACATCATCAACTCTATCTCGGGTATTAAAGCTGCCAACTTAATAGGGACAGTTTCGAAGGATGGTGACACGAACCTTGCCATATTCAGTTCTGTCATCCACATTGGCAGTCATCCGCCTTTCCTCGGAATGATCGTTCGGCCAGCAAAATCTGATCGACGGGATACTTATGCCAATATCCGTGAGACCGGCTATTATACGATCAACCACGTGCCTCTGGCCTATATAGCCCCCGCCCATTATTCATCAGCAAAGTTTGGTGCGCAGGAGTCGGAATTTAAAATGTGTGGATTTGAGGAGGAATATATTGAAGACTTTCTGGCCCCGTACGTCAGGGAAAGTTTTGTAAAAACGGGCATGGAATTCGTAGAGGAAATTCCCATTCAATTGAACGATACAGTTATGATCATAGGTGAAGTTAAAAACATCATTCTTCCCGAGGAGGCTTTGAGTGAGGAGGGATATATAGATCTGGCGAAAACGGAAAGCGCTGGTATTTCTGGTCTCAATACTTATTATAAACTCGATAAAATAGCCACATTTGACTATGCCAGGCCCGGTGCATTTCCTCAAAAGAAGAACAAAACAAAGTCATGAAGATCCTGCTGACCGGAGCTACAGGGTATATCGGCAAGCGGCTGTTGCCTGATCTTGTTCGCAAAGGCTATACAGTTATTTGTTGTGTGCGCGATGCAGAGCGATTCAATCCTCCATTGTCTCTGGCATCACAGATTGAAGTTATTGAAGTTGATTTTCTTGATCTTTCATCATTGAAGTTGATCCCTAAAGATCTGGATGGGGCGTATTACCTGATGCATTCCATGTCTGCATCAAAGGATTATGCTGCGATAGAGCAGGAAGTGGCCATGAATTTCAGGGTGTGCATCGATGGCACGACAGCCCGTCATGTCATCTACCTCAGCGGGATCATCAATGAAGACAACCTTTCAGAACACTTGTCTTCTCGAAAAGCTGTTGAAGATATTTTATCCGGTGGTCAGTTTGCTTTGACGACTTTAAGAGCGGGGATCATCATTGGTTCGGGCAGTGCCTCATTCGAGATCATCAGGGATCTTGTTGAAAAATTGCCTCTGATGATCGCACCCAGGTGGTTGCACACAAAATGCCAGCCCATAGGCATTCGTGATGTGATCCAATTCCTGACGGCATCACTGTTTAACCCGAAGACGTATCATGCAAACTTTGATATAGGCGGACCGGATATCCTGTCTTATAAGGAGATGTTGCTGGGGTATGCCAGGGTTAGGAAACTCAATCGACGCATATTTGTTGTCCCGGTCATGACCCCACGGTTATCCTCTTATTGGTTGTATTTCGTGACGTCAACCTCATATAAACTGGCTACTGCACTTGTGGACAGCATGAAAGTGGAAGTGGTTTGCAGGGATAATGCCCTCAATGATATTTTGGGCATTGAGACTTTACCTTATGAAGAGGCGCTCAGAAGAACGTTTTCAAAAATTGAAAACAACCAAATCCTCTCAAGTTGGAAGGATTCATTTATCAGTGGAGGTATGGATATACAACTGTCTGAATTTCTGCAGGTTCCAGAACATGGGTGTTTCAAGGACAAAAGACAAATGGCCATTGAGGAGAAAGACGCTGTGCTCGACAGGATCTGGCGGATTGGTGGAATTAATGGATGGTATTACGCCAATGGTTTATGGCGCTTTAGAGGTCTGATAGACAAATTATTCGGTGGAGTTGGATTGCGCAGGGGGCGGACTCATGAGGACTCGCTCTCCGCCGGTGATGCCGTAGATTTCTGGCGGGTGTTATTTGCAGACAAGGCTGACGGTCGGCTCCTTTTATTTGCAGAGATGAAACTTCCGGGTGAAGCCTGGCTGGAGTTCAAGATCAGGGAAGGTGAGCTTATCCAGACAGCAACCTTTCGGCCGCGCGGAATTTTGGGGCGATTATACTGGTATGCTGTTTTCCCGTTCCATGGGATTGTATTTAAAGGTATGCTCACAAAATTGGCCAGGGGATAGGTCTTTCACATCTTGCTCATTAAAGCCTTGAGGAAAGGGTGCGGTTTCAAGCTTGAGATGATTGCCAATTCTTCAAGCAGATTGGTTTCCCCATCGAGGAATTTAAATATCCTGGAGACCTTGTTACGGGCATACATGTCGGTAAAGATCTTTGGGCCCAGATGGTTGTGCTTTTTGAGAATATCCAGCAGCAGATCATCATAGAATCGGTGTCTTTTGTTGAGAAGCCCTTTCCCGGGTGGCCTGTTGTATTTAATATTGGCCACTATTTTCTTTGAAGACCTCTCTGCATTTTTAAAAGAATAACCTGAAGAGGGCCGCACCCATGATCCAGCTGTACCGATTTTTGTGATCTTTTCGGTGGATGCTTTGTGGAAAGGATAGTTGGACATTGGGATCACGCCGTATTCTTTTTCCACTATGGTATATCCAACGCCTGGAAAATACTGATCAATGTATTTCCTGATATACGATTCATATATGGCTTTATCCAGGAGGGTGTCATTAAAAACAGTAAATTCTATCAACCCTTCTTTCTCGGAAGTCGGCAAAACATACATGAATGATGTGCTGTTTTCGTGTCTGAGTCTAAAGTCCATCATGGTGAATACGCCCGGATCGAATACCGGTTGTTCGAATTTGACGATCCACCCTTTGAAATGTTGTAAAATCCGTGTCCAACCATCGTTTTCATTTGAAAAACCCGAATCTATACGACTGTCAAAACAGTGGCCTGCAGAAATAGGGCCTTCTTTTGTATGTATCAAAACATGCTTCCGGGTTTCTGTGATGTCCAGTACATGTCTCCTGACCCACTGCATATTGGCAGCTTTCCCGATCTGATTGTGCATGGTTTCATAAAGGTCGTGGCTTCTTAACTTTTTATAGGTGTAGGGCAGTAAATCAAGTTCTAAATTGTGTTCCGGACTGAAGAAAAGTCCTTTTTCCCATTGGTGTTCGATGATCGTATCCCATTGGCCGGACCCTTTTTCCCAGAAACACCAGGTCCTGTCGTTTTTGTCTTTGATCTCTTTATCGAGCATGATGACACGAGCTTCATCAAAAAAAGGATCAGATATAATCGTACGTGCAAGGTTTAATCCAGCGGCACCGGCACCGACAATGGCAAAATCATAATATTGTGAACTGGACACGGTTATTCAGCTTAGTTGTTGATTGATGCAAATTGTCCTTTTTTAAGAACTATTTTCTCTTTTAGAACTTTCACAAATTAAGGTATCATTGTGATTGTACCGGATATATCAATCATGAAAAGGACGTTAAAGTTTTTGTTTTTTGTCATAATCGCAGCTTTCATTGCGCTTTTAATTGCTTACAAAGCATCAGTGCCCGCGTTATCCTCAGATGAAAAAGCCCGCATGGACAATGTTTTGGCATCTGAAACCAAAACGCTCAAGGGCGCTGAAGGCTATGCGTATAACGGTGATATCCGTATTTGGTATGAGTCCATAGAACCAAGGGATTCTCTCGCAGGAACAATAATTCTCATCATGGGTATATCAAACGATGCCCTTGCTTGGCCTGACTATTTTGTCGATCCGATCGTTGACCATGGATACAGGGTCATCAGGTTTGATAACCGGGGGGTCGGGATGACAGACTGGCTTGAGGATTGGCGTCCTGAAGATGCCTACAGTCTTCGAGATATGGCGCTGGATGCTGTGGCAGTGATGGATCATCTGGGCATTGAGAAAGCTCATATTATGGGGGCATCGCTGGGGGGAATGATTGCACAGACGTTTTGCATTGAGTTCCCTGATCGCGCCCAATCGCTGATCTCGATGATGTCGACAGGCGATATGATGGATCCTGACCTCCCATCGATCAAGAAATCCACAATCTTTTCGTTAATGATGGCGCATTTCAGGTATGGGATTATGAAAAGCGAGCGCAATGATATCATGATGCAGATTGTCGCACGCCGTCTGCTGCAGGGTGAAAATGAATATCCCGTCAATATAGAGGATGTCGCAGAAACAACCCTTTACAATTTGCGTCAAAGGAAGGGATATAATGCCAGGGCATTCAGGCATCAGTCCAATGCGGTGATAGTTTCCGGTTCCAGGCACGAGGACTTGAAAAAATTATCCCTCCCGGCATTGGTGATCCATGGGACAGATGATCCCATGATCGATTTTTCACATGGAGAGAAATGCTTCCAGAACATACCCAATGCTGAAAAACTCTGGTTGGAAGGCATGGGCCATGATGTGCCGGAAGCTTTCCTGGAACCTCTGTTAGAGGGCATCCTCAATTTTATGGATAAGAGTAACGCCTAGTGCTCTCGATCCTTTGGACAACCACGGAATAGAAAAAGTTTCAATAATTTCATTGACTATACGCATGACTGAAACGAGAATAATGTCGAATGGTGAACAATATAATGCGCTCGATCAGGAATCCTGTGAGGACCGGCTTAGAGCGAGGTTGTTATTTCCGCGTATTAATGCCATACCAGACAATGAATGAGGTGCTCATTGGTCACGGAACAATGTTTGGATCAAACATCCATGTCTGTACAGCAACCCATCCATTAAAAGTTGAAGGGCAAGCTTGAGGGCCTGAGTATTCCAAGCCTGTTGCAATCGAAGACGATGTTTGGAAGGGGGGAGATGTGCTCATTTGCCCATGTGTGCGTATCGAAGAAAGGTCAGTGATCGGCACCGGAGCCATCGTAACTAAAGGTGTGCCCACGGACGATTTTGTGGCTGGGAACCCGGCCCGTTTTATTCGCAAAATAGATAACAATTAAATTAATAGTATAATTGCCGAAAATCTTACAAATGAGACTCTTGATCTTTGTATTAATGTTTGTCCTCCTAACCCCTGTTCTTCTTTCATCCCAATTGAGCGAAAACCGCCCAAAACTTGTTGTTGGTATCGTCGTAGACCAGATGCGTTTTGACTATCTGCACAGGTACCGGGACAGATTCGGTGAGGATGGATTTAAGCGCCTGATGAAAGATGGATATGAATATAAAAACACACATTACAACTACATCCCCACGGTAACAGCAGCGGGACATTCTTCAATTTACACAGGAGCAACGCCCTCTGCACACGGGATTGTAGGTAACAGTTGGTACGATAGGGATCTCGGTCGAGGTATCGAAAATATCAGGGATACAAGTGTCCACATTGTGGGCAGCCAGAGGCAGAATATATTTGGGGTGTCTCCCCATTTCCTTAAAACCACAACAATCACAGATGAATTGAAATTAGGGACAAATTTCAGATCAAAAGTGATCAGCATTTCACTCAAGGATCGGGGCGCTGTATTTCCCGGCGGGCACACCGCTGATGCCGCATATTGGTACGACTTGAGGTCAAGCCCCGGATATTTTGTGACAAGTTCCTATTACATGGATGCGGTACCCCAGTGGGTTAATGATTTTAATGCCTCGGGTCTGGCGAGCACATACCTGGATACGATCTGGGAACCGCTTTATCCCATTGAATCCTATAGACAAAGTGAGACGGACAACAACAGTCACGAGGTGGTCTTAAGGACCAAGGAATATCCCGTATTTCCTTACAACTACAAGCAAATGAGACTGGTGTACCGGGGTTTAAAAAATGAATACGAACTCCTGAGAGCCTCGCCTTTTGGCAATACCTATGTCATGGATTTTGTTGAGGCTGCGATCGAAAACGAAAATTTGGGCAAGGATGATATGACTGATTTCCTGGCGGTCAGCTTTTCAACGCCAGATATTATCGGGCATGCCTTCGGGCCTTACTCTGTTGAAATTGAAGACATTTATCTGAGGCTGGACCTGGAGATAGCACGTTTGCTTAAATTGCTGGATGCACAGATCGGTCATGGGGAGTATACGCTTTTCCTGTCCTCAGATCACGGGGTTGCCCCGGTGGCGTCCTTCCTCCAGGACAAGAAATTGCCAGTTGGCATTATTGATATTCCGGCGTACGAATCAGCCCTTAAAACTTTTATGAGGTCACGGTTCGGTAAGGGAGAATGGGTCCTTGAGTTTGGTGGGGAAAATCTCTACCTGGACAGGGCGTTGATCCAAAAGGAAAAACTGGACATGACTACTGTCCAGGAGGAAGTCAGCTTGTTCCTTATGGGACTTGATGGCATTAAAAAGGCTATGCCCGGAGTGTACTTACAACTGCAGGATTACCAGGATGGTTTGGAAAAACGCCTGCAAAATGGCTACCATCAAAAGCGGTCGGGTGATGTGATGATCATCTATGAGCCCGGCTACTATCAGCCTTACAGATCCGTGAATGCGATCAGTGAGATCAGGGGGACAGGCCATGGAACGGGATATACCTATGATACGCATGTGCCTCTCATTTGGTATGGCAAAAACATTCCCGCAGGCAGATCCGTTCGTGCAGTCGCCATTACGGATATTGTACCATCGATTGCGATGATGCTCAACCTCCAGTTTCCTAATGCATGCTCCGGCGAGCCGCTTAACGAATTATTTGAATAGGGCAGGGAGGACCTTCAGTCATTCATTCGTGTACTGGAACAAGGCGAGTTCGAGGCAGTCCATTGCGCTGGTGAGATCTTTTTCGTTCAGGATGTAGGCAATACGTACCTGGTGTTTGCCGTGAGATTGAGTAAAATAAAATCCATTGGCAGGCGCCAGCATGACGGTTTGCCCATTGAGTTCAAAGTCCGTCAAAAGCCATTGACAGAAATGTGTGGCATCTCTTACCGGTAAGGCGACCAGATTATAAAAGGCAGCTTTGGGTTTGTAGCAAAAAACACCCTTCATAACAGACAAGCGATCATACATGACCTGACGCCTGTTCCGGTATTCATCCTTGACCCTGGCGAGGTAGTGATCTGGGTCTTCATAGCAACCGAGGGCGAGTTCCTGCCCATAGTAAGGGGGACACAATCGCAATTGAGCAAATTTATTGACAGTTTCTAGGATGTCCTGATTTTTTGTAATGAGATAACCCACACGTGCACCACACGAGCTGTACACCTTTGAGATGGAGTCAATAACTATGACGTTATCCTCAAATCCCTCAAAAGACAAGATCGAAGTAAATGGTTCGTCGTAGCAAAACTCCCTGTACACTTCATCGACAATTAAAAAGAGCTTGTGTTTTTTAACGATCTGAAGGAGGGCCTTCAATTCATCAGATGAATACAATTGCCCTGTCGGGTTACCCGGGTTACATAGGAAAATAGCCTTGGTATTGGACGTGATCAGCTGCTCAAATGCATCGGGTGAGGGCAAGGCGAATTCATCTTTGATATAGGTGGTCAGCGGGATGATCCTGACATCCGAGATTTTGGCAAATCCCAGGTAGTTGGCGTAGAATGGTTCCGGTATGATAATCTCATCCCGATCATCGCAACAAGCCAACAAGGTAAAGAGGATGGCTTCGGAAGCGCCTGTGGTTACATAGATGTCTTCCCAACTGATGTTGGCATTGAATTTATCGTAGTATTTAGACACGATTTGGCGCAATTCCGGCAAACCTTCCGAGTGCCCGTACTTGATGATCTTTTGATCTATATTGCGCACACGCTCAAGAGCCCTGGGCGGTGTCGGAATATCGGGCTGACCAATGTTCAGGTGTAAAATATTTTTTCCATCGGCCTTGGCCTGCCGTGCATAGGGGAGGAGGCTCCTGATCGGTGAAGCATCAATCTCCATACCACGTCTGGAAATGACGGGTTTCATTTTCTGAGTGAGGGTTGTATGTGCCATAATCATCAGATTAGACCAAAGATAAAGCAGCGGGAATAAAAATTCCTGAATTTTAGCGGATACCAGTCATTCAATCATTCATAATTGGCTGATTTGCAATTGATAAATATTATTCGAATGGATATTTAAGGCCTACTTTGACCCGAATGGACTCCGTTAAACGCGTCAGGTCCAGACTGTTTTGCAACGTCCACAATTGGCTTTCCATGAGACCCTGGTCGATGCATTTTTCGCATTCCAGGATTTCATACGTGTAACCCCTTCCTTCTATTTCGCTGTTGAATGTCTGAATTTTCCCGTTGGTGCGTACCTCAAATCCTTGAGTTTTGTACCATGGTGGCTGAATCACAATGGTACCTTTTGTGCCATAAATCCTGGCCATCATATCTGAGTCAGAAATAAAGCTGCTCATCACTTGTGCTATGCCATTCCTGTATTTCAGGATGGCTGCTGTCTGAACGTCCACACCCGTCTCATCAAATCTTGCTTCAGCTGATATGTACTGTGGCATGCCCCATAAAGCGTATACAAGGAAAAGTGGATAAACCCCAATGTCCAGCAGGCACCCCCCCGCAAGGTGGGGATTTAACAATCGTTGGTCATCGCTCGTTTCCACCTTGAAAGAGAAGTCTGCCTGAATGTGGTTGATTTCTCCTATAACTCCATCCTTAACCAAATGAAGCATCTTGATCATGGCGGGATTAAACCTTGTCCAGAGAGCTTCCATGACAAAAAGTTTGGTTTGCCGCACCCTGGCAATGACCTGCTTGAGTTCGGCCGTATGGACGGCTATGGGTTTTTCACACAAGACGTGTTTGCCGGCATCCAATGCATCGATGATGAGGGTGCAGTGCAAATGATGGGGAGTCGCGATATAGACAATATCTATGGCACTGTCCTTTAAAAGCTCATCATACGACCCATAGGCAACAAAGGCATGGTGAAGATCCTTAAATGCCAGGGCTTTGTCGATTTGTCTGGAAGCTATTCCATATAAGGTGCTTCGATTGACCAGC
>JBFKJL010000045.1:0-12812 GCA_041631795.1 Saprospiraceae bacterium
AGTGACAATATGGCCATAGTCTCTGCAAAGATTACAGGGTTCAACTAAACCAGTATAGCTGTACAACATTACATTGTCAGGTACCAACAGGTGCTTCAGAGCACATTGAATTCTGATAATAATCAAGCTTGTCGAAGTTCACGTGCCTGGAAGTTATTATTGTTATAACAGATGGGAGATAGAGTGCATATTGACCTACCTGTAAAATTAGCGCGTCAAATCGGTCAGTTTACCGTAAATGATTTTGGCCGTCATGTCCCATGAAAAATCATCTTTTCTTTGATGGCCCAGGGTAATGAGGGTTTTTCTATGGGCTTCATCTACGACAAGTTTTTCAATTCCTGATGATATATCAGCCACATAGAGGGGATCTACCAGAATAGCCGCATTTCCGGCCACTTCCCGGGTGGCTGTAGCGTTGGCCGTAAGCACAGGGACGCCGGCATGGAAACCTTCCAAAATTGGGATGCCAAAACCTTCATACAGGGAAGGGTACACCAGGCCTTCTGCAGACCCGACGAGTTCGGGAATGGATTCATCTGTGTCATAGACAAAATGAATGGCTGCTTTGTGCGCCAAGGTATTGTATGTTTGCACTATGGCATTTGTTTTGAAAGCCATCCTGCCATAGAGCAATAGGTGGATGTCAGAGTCTGACCTCTGTTTGAAAGCGTCGAACGCCAGGAGTAATCTTTCGACATTTTTCCGGGGATGGAAAGATCCCACATAAATGAGGTAAGGATGGCTGTGTGTATATTTCTTTTTTATGGCATTTTTTGAGGTTTGACTGGCCGGGGCAAAACCGTCAGGTGCTGAATTATAGGCCACTGTGATTTTATGTGGATCTATGTCATAGGCTTCCATCATCTCCTTTTTTGAAAACTCAGACACTGTTACTATATGGTCTGCCCTTTTGTGGTACCTGGGTGCAAAATAATTGTAGTACCAGGCATGTGATTTTTTGAAGAATGCCGGGAACCTGTGATAGCTGATGTCATGACTGACCATAAGTGTAGGCGTTTTAGCCTTGAGGCTGAGGAAATTGTCACCTGAGTAAAAGACATCTGCGTTAATTCTCTTCAGGTAACGGGGAATCATGGTTTCAAACCACGTCCACCATAAGATGGGATGGCGGGCAGGAGGCCGGATGACATGGGGAATTGTATTAGATCCAAAAACAAAAGCGGGGTCAAACGGTCTATCAAAGAACAAATGGAAGGTGTGTTCGGGATGGGCTTCCACCATTCTACTGGTGGTTTCGTAGATATAACGCGCAATACCTTCCATCCGGTGGGACAGCAGTAATCTCATATTGACGGCTATGTTCATCTTTATGGGTTTATCTGTGTAAAAGATGTTATGGGCAAGGTGTCTTGAGGTACAAATATTAGGAAAATCCTTGTTAGATTCGCAAAAAAAGAAATATAGTGAAACAAACGGATGTATTGATCATTGGCGCCGGTGTGGCCGGGCTGTCGAGTGCCATTCGGTTGGCTGAATTGCGGCCTGACCTGGACATTATGGTTCTGACCAAGACCAATAAAGACGAAAGCAATACGAGCTGGGCCCAGGGTGGTGTCGCTGCCGTCTGGGATTTTAATGTCGATAATTTTGAGAAGCATATTGAGGATACGCTCGATGCAGGTGATGGCTTGTGCGACAGGGATATTGTGGAGATCGTGGTCAGGGAAGGGCGAGATCGGGTGGCAGAGATCATTGACTGGGGTGCGCGTTTTGACAAAGAAGATTCGGGAGCTTACAGTCTCGGCAGGGAAGGAGGGCATTCAGAGAACAGGATCCTCCATTTCAAAGATATCACTGGCTGGGAAATACAACGCGCCCTCAACGAAAAGGCGGCTCAATACAACAACATCAAGGTCTATGAACATTACTTTGCGATCAACATCCTCACTCAACATCACCTGGGGCGTAATGTCACACGGCTGACGCCAGATATCAAGTGTTTTGGCGCCTATGTGCTGAACCTGGAAAACCAGGATATTGAAACGATTCTTGCCAAAGTGACCATAATGGCCACCGGCGGTTGCGGCCAGATATATGCCAATACCACGAATCCGAGGATCGCTACCGGGGATGGCATAGCCATGGTGTACAGGGCCAAAGGCCGGCTGACCAATATGGAGTTTGTACAATTCCACCCGACGGCCCTCTACACGCCGATGCGTGAGAATCCTTCATTCCTGATCTCGGAAGCTGTGCGGGGTTTTGGGGGCATTCTCAAAACCAAGGATGGAAAAGAGTTTATGCATTTATACGATAAGCGCCTCTCACTTGCACCAAGGGATATCGTGGCGCGCGCTATTGATAACGAGATGAAGAAAAGCGGGCACGAATATGTGTGCCTTGATACGACACATCTTGATCAGGAAGGCTTCATGGACAATTTTCCCACTATTTACGAGAAATGTAAAAGAGTTGGTATTGATCCATTTGTGGACATGATCCCTGTTGTCCCGGCCTGCCATTACATGTGTGGCGGCATTTTAATTGATGTGCATGGGCAATCGAGCATTAAAAACCTCTTTGCCGCAGGTGAATGTACCTATTCCGGCTTGCATGGCGCCAATCGCCTGGCTTCAAATTCATTGCTCGAGGGTCTCGTATTCGGATACAGGGCAGCCAACAAGCTCCTGGAAAGCATAGATCACATCGACTTTGAAGCCAACATCCCCGAATGGGATGCGGAAGGGACGACGGATCCCAGGGAAATGGTCCTCATCACCCAGTCATGGAAAGAACTTAAGGATCTGATGAGCTACTATGTCGGGATCGTTCGATCCAATGTCCGTTTGAAAAGAGCTTATGACAGGCTGAGCATCCTGTATAATGAAACGGAAAGATTGTACAACAACACCACGCTGTCCCCCCAGCTATGCGAGTTGAGGAACCTGATCACCATTGCTTATCTCGTTACGCGCGGTGCACAGATGCGCAATGAGAGCAGGGGATTGCATTTTACAACGGATTATCTCGACCAGCATGATTACAGGGAGTACACCTATTTTTAGATACGCTCGATGCAGGTGATCTCGATAATTGTCCCGACCATGCAAATGCTTGCGTAATCCGGCCGTTCGCTGTATTCGATCTTATAAGAAGCGCCGACGACTTTTTCAATGTCCTGTGCATTGAGATTGAGGGGCTCCAGCCTGCTGCCATCCAGTGTTTCAAAGACGAGTGTGCACCCGTCGAGGCCTGTTAAGTCCAATAACTGAACTTCCGCACCCTCAGGGCAGGTATTCTGATCAGTTGAATCGCATTTGGCAAAACCCGCAAGGGCCAGTATAAGGATGAGATATCTGAACAACATAACCTGGATCATAATTATAATAATAACGAAAAATAGACACTGTATGTCATACGCATCCCATTATTCTCACATGATTTAATCCGTTCCTATGGCTTAGTGCTGGTATGCCGTGCATTTTTTTTAATGGTTCAGACAGCGGGATTTTTCAATAATGCATACGCAGACTGAAGGTGAACTTTTTTGAGCTTCTCCAAATCGACGTTGAATAATGGTTTTATGCCTTTGCCTGTCACGGAGAGTAATTTAATGTAGCCGATAGATGCGGTCCATGCTGCCAGAGTGATGAGCATGGGATCCACATCAGCCCTGATACTTTTGTCCTCAATGCCCCTCTGAATTTCCGCCGCCGTCAGTTTGAAAGGGAGATTTTGAATGTCCTGGAGTTTGCGAAAATAAATACTCTGGTTTATGGCGTCGCTTAGTCTCTGTTCCAGTTTGCCATGAGCGGAGGAGCGAATCAATTGAAAGTAGGACAAAAGTGCTTCGCTGTAGAGGAAATTATCCTCGTTGAACTTGACAAAATTCCGAAACAAGGCGAGCGTCGCCTTGAGTCCACTCTCGTGTTTATGTTGATCGATTGTTGCGTAGTACGTGTCATTGAGCAATTGCAATGCCTTGTGTGTAACGGCCAACTGTAAGTTTTCCTTACTCTGGAAATATGTGTATAAGGTGACCTTTGTTATACCGGCTTCTGCAGAGATATCTTCCATTTTCGCATTGCTGAACCCCACCCGTGAAAATATAGTTTCCGCGGCAACGATCAGCTTTTGCTCCTTGATATTTTTCTTGTGGTCATTCATTCGGCCTGAAAATTAAGCATTTAATGCCAATAATCATTTTTGGAATTTTTAGTAATTCTCATTTAAGTGTGAACGCTTAAAAGATCCTGTCTGCATCTTAATGTTTTAGACAGTCGTTTTTTTTTCATCAAAACATGTTATATTTGCAACACTGTTGCAAAAGTCAAATGAAGAAAATTCAAAACGATATTCTCGGTATCATCCTCTCGGTCATCTGCGCGGTGCATTGCCTTGTGTTACCGATATTTATCGGCATCATGGGCATAAACTTGACGAATGGGCATTTGCACTGGCTTTTTGACTTGTCATTTCTTTTCGCGGGAGGTTTGTTGATCTATTTCTCTGTCTATAAGAATTACAGGCTTTCGGGAAATATCAGGCCTTTACAGTTTGTCATCATGGGCGTCTTTTTCTTCATGTCTGCATTTGTTGTTTCTTCCACAGCAGGGCATATCCTCTTTGCTTTGGGTGGCATGAGTTGGGCGTTTGCCCACCTTTCAAATTTCAGGTTGCATCGTTCAGCGGCTGGGTAGGATAATAGCAAAGCATTTTACGATTCTCTGCGACGCAAGCGGTATGACAAGCCTTCCATCGCTTTGATCTCCATAAGTGACATACATTCAGGACCAGGGCGTATTTCCGCGGCTGAAAAATACATCCTAAATGATCCTGATTATTGCGATGATTAAACCTTATCGCTATATTTCTATCTAACTCAAAAAGATCAGCCATGAAACATTCAGTTATTCAATTATTAATCATCGGACTATTCAGTTATGCCCTGGCTGCCCAGGATGAAATGCCCACGGGACTGGACGGTGACAATTTCAGCCTCGAAGGTGCTCTTCAGATGTTTAAGAAAGCAGAGTCCCCGGAAGCCTTTGAAAAGGCTCTCAACTCAAAAGACAATTACGTCAATAATCTCGATCTGAATGAGGACGGTCAGACCGATTACGTCAAAGTGCTGGGCTATCGCTCTGATGATGCGCATGTCTTTGTCTTACAGGTGGATCTCGATGCGAAGAACTCCCAGGATATCGCTGTCATCGAGTTGGAAAAAGATGGGCCGAAATCAGCCATCGTTCAGATCATCGGTGATGAAGATGTGTATGGAGAAACCCAGATCGTTGAGCCATTTGATATTGAGGCGACGGAAAAAGGAAATGGCCCTTCGCCAGGTGCTGAATACACAAAAATAGTTGTCAATGTCTGGGCATGGCCCATCGTCAGGTTTGTGTACATTCCTTCATACATCGTCTGGACTTCACCGTGGTACTGGAATCACTATCCCGGGTGGTGGTCACCGTGGAGACCGCTGTCTTATACGGTCTTCAATCCATACACCCACCGATACAGGAGAGGATTTCACGTGGTCAACACGCACAGGGTTGTCAGGGCGCACAGGGTCTATATCCCAAAACGCAGGACGACAACGGTTGTCGCTTCAAGAACACGGGTTGTCAAGTCAAGAACTGTCAACACACGCACTGGCGTCAAGAAGACGACTGTCAAAAAAGGCAAAGGCGTGCACAAGTCCGGCCAAGCAGGCCGCAAGGTCACCAGATCCAAAACTGTTAAAAAAGGCGGCAAATCAGCCACTGTGAAAAAAACTAAGACGCAAAAGATTAAAAAGAAAAAGGGATAATTAACGCGGCATTCTCATGGATTCATGGAATGATGACCAGTTTGATCTTATCCTGGAAGAGTCAGATCACAGCGACGGAACAAAAAAAGAGGCTGTCCAATCGACCAGCCTCTTTTCATTATGTGTTTAAGCTATTAACATTAAATCCTTCTGTAGCCGTTTAACCCGATCATCTTGTCAGCGATGATCCGCCGGTTCTTCATTGTATTTTGGACAGGGTAGCGTGTCAGTTTTTTGACACCGCCGATCATAGGTCCTATCATGGATTCCTCCACAATTGATCCGATCACATCCAAGGCGTTCTTTTGAATGCGCGCATTGGCATCATAGAACAATGTTTTGAGCAAAGCCCGTCTTTCATCATTCAATCCGACCTTTTCAATTCTCAGCATCGTGGATTCGGTCTGGAAGATATCCATGATGATATCTGCCATATTCATGAGCGGTTCCTGTGCGGATTTCAGATCGATCTTCTGGTTCATCGCCAGTTGTCCCGCATAACCCAGCAGCAGGTACAAGACTTTTTTAAAGTTTTTGACAGCTTTCCTTTCTTCGTAGAAATCTGTCAGGGGCCTTTCTTCCGAGTGCTTCTGGTTCATTAATTCAGACTGCACAGCCATGGCTGGTGTCGCGATATCGAATTCTCCCTTCATGGCTTTCTTGAAGATCATGTTCAGAATGAGCAGCCTGTTGATCTCGTTGGTGCCTTCAAAGATCCTGTTGATCCGCGAATCCCTGTAGGACCGCGCCACATGGCCTTCTTCAGAATACCCCATGCCGCCATAGGTCTGAACTGTTTCATCCACGACATAATCCAGGACTTCCGAGCCCAGGATCTTGATGATGGAACACTCCAGGGCGTACTCCTCGGCCGATAATAATTTGGCATCGGTGTAACTTTTACCGTCTTCGAGGATTGCCTTGATCTTTGAGTCCATGAGTCCAGCAAGCCTGTACACGGAACTTTCAAGGGCGTATGTCCGGATATATTGTTCCCCGATTTTGTGTTTGATCGCCCCAAAGGATGCGATGGGCACTTTGAACTGGTGGCGTTCGTTGGCATATTTTACAGTACTTGCAGTCAGCCGCTTGCATCCACCCAGGCATGACACACCGAGCTTATATCGGCCAATATTTAAAACATTGAACGCGATGAGGTGACCTTTGCCGATGTCTCCCAGGACATTTTCGAAGGGTATAACGGTGTTTTCAAAAAAGACCTGGCGGGTGGATGAGCCTTTTATTCCCAATTTCTTTTCTTCGGCGCCGAGGGTCATGCCTGGTGTCCCTTTATCTACAATGAATCCGGTGAAGCCGGATTGACCTTCAGGCAGGCCTGAACCTTCTGCCTGGGCAAAAACAATGAAGACATCAGCAAAACCGGCATTGGAAATCCACATTTTCTGACCGTTGAGCACAAATGATTTACCATCCTCCGAAAGCGTAGCTTTGGACTTTGCCGCAAGCGCATCTGATCCAGAACCAGGCTCTGTCAGGCAATAGGCCCCAACGAGTTCACCTGTGCAGAGTTTTGGCAGGTACTTCATTTTTTGAGCCTCTGTACCGAAATAGAGGATTGGCAACATCCCGATACCGGTATGGGCATTGTAGGATACTGAAAATGAACCGGAACCTCCCATGCCTTCGGCGATCAGCATATTGCTGATAAAATCGAGGTTTATTCCGCCATATTCCTCCGGCATGTGGGCGCTTAAAAAACCAAGATCTCCAATGCGGCGCATGAGTTTCCTGTTCAAGCCCTCTTGTTGGTTCTCTATGTTTTCAACATTCGTATGGATCTCCTCGTCCTGGAAAGTATCCACACTTTGCTTGATCATTTTGTGTTCCTCCGTGAAATCGGATGGAGTGTAGGTCTGTCCTCCTGGCGTTTCAGATTTGAGGAAGTCCAGGCCGGTGGCCAACTTATTTGTTATGGTATCTGTACTCATTGGTGTAAGAAATTTAACTCGAAGTTAAATTTATTTTGCTTTTTGCACAATGCCCAGGGCGAGAAAATGGTGATATATATCAAAATCAGGTATACCCGGAGTAAAGTACCTTTGGTCAAATTCCAGGATACAACAAACAAGATGCAAAGCCCTGCAGACCTTTGGTGAAATTCCAGGATACATAAAACAAGATGCAAAACCCTGCAGACCTTTGGTCAAATTCCAGGATACATTAAATAAGATGCAAAGCCGGTGTTGATGTGCTTCCTCAAAAGCGAGCTCTTCGGTATGAGTTGATTAGAATGCGATCTACAACCAAACTGTCCCTTCGACCTAGCGAAGCGCGTGGAGAAGACTTCAAAGGTAAATGGATGAGCAATGAGAAAAATTACAGATCCATTGTCATGACTATAAAAGACCTTTAGTTAAATTTCACGATACATCAAACAAGATGCAAAGCCCTGTTACCGTTGGCATCCGTGAAGACGGTGGTGTTCCGTTCCAGGGTCGTTGGCGACCCCCCCAACGACAACAATGCGGGGACGCCAGCGACAGCACTACAAGGATATCAACGGCAACATAATATTGCCGGATGGTGGATTGTTTTTTTAGCTTTGTTGCCGCGATAATGCGCAAAGTATCACTGACATATTATATAGCTGTTATCGGGTATTATTTACTCTTCAGCTTCAGTTACCTTTACTGGATATTTGGCGACAAGCTGATGCAATTGAACCATTGGCAGTGGGACAGGAGTGGCGATGGATTCAAGAATTACTACACGTTTGCCTATCATTACAAAAACGGGAGCGGATCCTGGTTTGATGGTTTTTTATACCCATTTGGCGAATACCTGCCCTATACGGATGCCCAACCGGCATTGCTTTTTGTTCTCAAAATCTTGAAAGCCATCGGTTTGGATCTGACAGGTCATGAGCTTCTGCTTGTCCAGGTATTTCCCCTTGCCAGTGTCTTCATTGCCGCGTTGTGTTTGCATGCCATCATGAAACTCTTTGATCAGAATACCCTTTGGACCCTCCTGACAGTCTCGGCATGTATCGCTTTGAGTCCCCAGCTCTTTCGGCTCCAAAACCACTTTGGACTGGCCTACCTGAGTATTATACCCATGGCCTGGTTGTTGGCCGTCCTCTACGACTTGGGTAAATTAACATTTCAAGTGTCGACGTTTATCATGGTCCCATTCATGGTCTTTGCAGGATTTTTACATCCCTACATGCTGATCATGACAGCCATGTTTATCCTCGGTGTATATGTGTGTGGGTTATTATATGGGAGATACAAACCGGCTTACCTGATCTGGCCAATGCTCTCACTGCTCATTTTCCTGGCGATCAATCATATCCTTGATCCTGTTACGGACAGGCCCTCAAACCCCTGGGGGGTCTGGCGGTATAAAACGGAAGTGTCGGATATGCTTCCGTTTTTTGGGTGGTTTAAGAATACATTCGAAGGCGTTTTCAGCATCAGGACGACGATAACAGAGGGATACTGCTATCCCGGCATTCTCATTTTTATTGTCCCTTTATTGGGCTTAGTCCAGTCGGCCCGTCGCCGTAAAGTTTTTACTTCTGGCAATGCCGCGTTCATCAAACCCTATATATTGGCTGCCCTTTTAGTCCTGCTCTTCGCCATGGGCATTCACATGTTGGTGACAGGTAAAGCTATTCTTGAGTGGGTGCCAGTACTTGCCCAGTTCAGGGGAGTTGGCCGATTTTCATGGGTGTTTTACTATGTGGGGTTCATTTACTTCTCCATGTATTTCTACCAATTCGCCACCAGGTTGAATTCCAGGATTGGCGTTATTCTTTTGTTGTTGGTCAGTGTCCTCTGGTGTATGGACGTATTTTCGTTCTCAGATGTTTTGCAACAAAAAATCAACCGGTTTGCCTCCCATAACCTGCTCGTAGAGAACCGCGGCATCAAGGATGTTTTGGGTGAAGCCAACATTGATCCTACCAGTTTCCAGGCCATCATGGCTTTGCCGACAAACACCGAAGGCTGTGAAAAGATCCTCGCCGGCGATGACTGGCTGGTCAAAACTGAAACCATGCCATTGGCATACCAAACCGGCCTTCCCCTGACGAGTTTGTACATGTCGAGAACAAGCATCTCGAGGACTCTCATGACGAACCAGTTGTCCTCTTCCAATTTTGTGGAAAAAGAGGCATTTCAGTTTATTGAGTCAGAAAAGCCGTTCCTCACAGTTGTGAATGCCTTAGACACGTCTTTATTTTCAGATATCCTGGGCTATTCCGCACCGTTAGGCGCATACAAGGAACTCCTCATATTTATGACTCCCGTGGACAAACTTCGGCAGGTGCGACACTTTGAAGAGGACATGCCTGAGGATTCGGTGAGCTCAAGGTTTGTGTACAGGGGGTTTGAGGACAAGGCAAGTCAAGGCCTGTTCTCAAAAGGGTCTTTGTTCGTAGAAGAAGGGTCAGTGGAAATCATGTCAATTTCGACGGATACTTTTCCGGTAGACGGCAACCTGGATTTCAGTATTTGGTACAGGATCCAGCCAGACAAGAGCACCATTCCGGCCTTTGATGTGTTATGTGTTGATGAGGCAGGCAGGCAAATCAAACACTTGTCGTACAGGGATTTTCAATTCAGGCGATTCGAGATCAGCCAGGACTGGCTGCGGATCAGGCGGCGTATAGAAATACCAAAAGAAACGCGCCTTATGCACTGGACTGTCGATGTCCAAAACCTTATGTTGGATCACGCTGTTATTTCTGATACGATGGGCCGCTTTCTCATTCGGTTGGAAGAGAACCGCGTGTTATCGAATCATTTCATCAAAAGGACGAAGTAATGCTTGTCATTCAGCCAGGATGTAGAGAACCGTTTCATTATTTGAGAATTTTGATCACGTGAACACACTAAGACAGAAACTCCTATTTGAACTATTGTGGCTGGCATTGACAGCTGTGTTGATAGCGATCATTTTATCGCCGATCTATCTGCGTATTGATTTCCAGTATCCATTTTATTTCACCAATGCCGGGACTATAATTATCGGTATGACCTTTGTGCGCTACATTTTTTTACTGCGCCATCACTGGATAGCGGCCTCATCATGGTTCAAGCTCATCATGGTCTTCATCCCTATCCCTGTGTTCTTTTTTCTTTTAAATAGCCTGTACGACTTTCAGGCCTTTCTGGACGAGGAAAATATTTACAGCATCATGGAGAATCTGCATTTTGGTGATCAACAAAAACTTGGAAAATACATCAGGGCAGAATTTGTATTTTTCTGGGCGATCGCCTTTGTGGCCAATGCCCTGATGCCGTTCAGGATGATCCTCTCCGTTTGGCGGAAGATCAATAAAGGAACACACTGATATTTCACACGGACAGGAGAATTCGAAGGAAAGACAAGAATTCCATGGACAGACTCAGGTTTGAGATCTTCGTGGCCTTGATACCGGGCTTGATGTGCACCACCTGGGTGCCAATTTTTAATTTTGACCGTGCCATTCTCTTAAGGATCTCAAGGTCAATAAGATACCTGTTGGTTTTTGTTTGAAGAACAATGGATCTCCCTTTTTGATTGAATGCTTTCAGACCGCATTGCGTGTCATCTGTGGGCAGTCCCATCAAGATTTTATTCAGCCATTTCAGGAGCCGTGAAATGCGTCTTCTTTTAGCAGGTAAGTGCGTGTAATAACCCTCATCGCGGATACCAATCACAGCGTCATAATGATCTGATATTATGGCTTCAATCATCGCGGTCATGCTCTCGAGATCATAAGGAAAATCGTAGTCGGTAAAAATGCAGTATTCACTTGCCGAGGATTTAAACGCAGTGCGCAAAGCAAAACCCTTCCCTTTGTTTTCAGCATAAGATATGGTTATGCAATTCTCAAGATTTTCAGCGAGGAGGTGCAACTCTTCATCAAGATTTTCAGGAGACCCATCATTGACAATGATCAAATAAGGAACCACTCCATGAGGTAACTTTTCCTTCAATGCATTGTAGTCAGCAATGACCTGGTCAGTCCAACCCTCTTTGGGATCGTAAACAGGGAGAATAATATCTAAATTCTTTAGACCGATCTCTTTTTTCCTCAAAGAAACAAAACAATTGTCTGAATTTTCAGGGTGGTCAGGGACAGAAATTCATGGACGAACATAATACAATTGATATTATTCAGTTAACTTTAACAAGAATGATGGTCAATCCTTCACCCTCATTAATCCGGACTATCTATGAAGTACCTTATCCTGGCTGCAATAATCATGACAAATGTTTATGAAATTGCGTGCCAATGTTTTCCTGACAGGCATAATACATCGTACGCCGATGCCTGGATATCTTGCAACAAATCGGTCAATCCCAATCCAGTCCATTCCACAAGCCACTGGATCATGTATGACCTTGGCTATGTCTATGTGTTAGGCCAGATGCATATCTGGAATTGCAATATTCCCGAAATTCAGGAGGCTGGAGTCAGGAGGCTGGCCGTTGATTACTCTATGGATGGTGTGCAATGGACAACGTGGGGAGATACAGAACTCGAATCAACGGATGCTTCAGGATTTTACGAAGGTCAGGAAGGGCCGGATTTTGACGGTCTTGAGGCGCGATATATCCTTCTGACCGTCAAAGAAGATCTTGGTGCTGACTGTGCCTGTCTTAGTGAGATCAGGATCAAAACTTCCGGTCTATCCACATCGACCGATGATCCATGGATACCTGGCACTGCCCTTAAACTCTTTCCAAACCCGGCACAGGATAAGGTCATCGTCACCCTGCACATACAAGAAGCTGTAGAAGGGACTCTTGAGGTCAGTAATCTCAGCGGTGTCATTGTTCATGCACAAAATGTCCGCACACTTCCGGGTTTGAACGATTTTACTGTTCCTGTGAATGGGCTGCCACCCGGATTGTATGTCGCTGTTTTTTCAAGTCTGAAAGAGCATGTATCCGAACAATTTTCTGTTATTAACGAGTAACGATGCCGATGGACACCTTCAATAACAAGGATAATTTACTGGCTGTGGTGTTGATGCTGATGTGCATCCCTGTTTCCCACAGCCAGGTGTATACGGATTACATC
>JBFKJL010000046.1:0-12693 GCA_041631795.1 Saprospiraceae bacterium
AAATTTTGGGCGCTTAAAGTCACCGAAAGACACATAAAAATGGCAATTCTTGCCCATATGGGGAACAAAATCATACAATTATAGATTTATAAGACATATTGTATAATTCGACAAAGATGCTATTTATAAGTGTGAAAAGCAGTTATATTTGCCCCAGTTTGAAAGGGATGTCGGTCAAAACATAATAAATAGTCAAATGCCACGAAAAAAAACGAGATATACGGACAGGGAGCTTAAAGAGTTTGAAAAACTCATAGATTCAAAGCTTCAAAAGGCCCAGGAGGAACTCCAGTATTACCTGGATCAAATCACCGAAACAGCAGGAAATGCAGGATTAAAATTAAAGGGTCTCGATGACGGCATTCCGACCCTGGAAACCGAAAGACTGTATTCACTTGCCGGTCGTCAACGCAAGCTGATCCACCATCTTGAAAATGCCAAGTTAAGGATCAAGAATAAGGTGTATGGTATTTGCAGGGAGACTGGAAAGCTTATTGCCAAAGAGAGGCTCAAAGCTGTTCCCCATGCGACATTGAGCATAGAAGCCAAACAAAAGCAAATGCGCTAAATTATTGCGTAATTCATACTACTAGCTTACCGGAATTTCTTTTTATTTGCGCACTCAATAGTATAACTTTTGAAAAGATCAGTCGTCGTTGCTCTCGTCATTTGTACAGTTTTGATCCTGGATCAATGGCTGAAAATATACATCAAAACAACATTTACCTACGGTGGCGGATTTGATATCCTGGGATTGTCATGGGCCAAGATCCATTTCGTGGAAAACGAGGGTATGGCATTTGGGTGGAGTTTTGGCGGCAAGACCGGGAAGCTCATATTGAGTCTTTTCAGGCTGGTCATGATCGGCTTCCTTTTCTATTTATTGAATGTTTTGCTGAAAGCCAAAGAGTCTATGGGCCTCATCATTTGTTTTTCACTGATCATTGCCGGGGCCATTGGCAATATGCTCGATAGTGCTTTCTACGGGATGATATTTTCAGAATCCACTTACCACGGCGGAGTCGCTGAAATATTTCCGGCATCAGGAGGCTATTCAAAGTTCCTCCAGGGTAAGGTGGTCGATATGTTTTATTTTCCGGTGATCAGCACAAATCTCCCCAATTGGTTTCCATTCTGGGGTGGTGAGCATTTCCTGTTTTTCAGGCCAGTCTTCAATATCGCTGATTCGGCGATATCGATCGGTGTTGTCAGTATTTTTGTCTTTTACAGGTCGTTCTTTAAATCAAAAAAGAACGAAAAATTTGAGGAGAGTAAGAATGAAGAGGAGTAGATCTACGATTTGCTTCTCGACAGGTAATTGGCCACAGCTTTTTCGGCTCGTTCGACAATATCATAATTGATCTTGTAATAGACGAACTTCCCTTCCTTTCTCGCTGCAAGAACCCCGGCAAGTCTTAATATCTTAAGATGTTGAGAAGTAACGGATTGTTCGATCTTTAGCGTACTATATATCTTATTGACGTTTATAACGCCCTGGGAGTCTATATATTTAAGGATTTGTAACCGGAGGGGATGTGCAAGAGCTTTCATCAGAAGTGCAGAATACTGTAGCTTCTCATTTTTGAACCTTACCTTAGTCTTTTTCATTAGTTTACTTCGTTTTCTCGACCTTGAGAGCAAATATGAGTAAATCTTCTTGAATAAAAAAGAAATATATAAAAAAAAAATAATTTGTTTCAGCCAATAAAACAGGGAGATGTATATAACAAAATGTTGTAAACTGTTACAGCTTACAACATTAAGTCTGAATCTTTATGTGGAAAAGGGGGCTTAACCAGCTAATTCTTCAACAAGTTTAGAAATTTGATCTAACCTGTCTTTGTCTAAAGAATAATAAATGAACTTACCTTGTCTTTCGGTCAAAACAACGCCGGCGCGACGCAGGATGGCCAAGTGTTGGGAGGCTACAGATTGTTCTAGTCTGAGTTTGATATAAATATCAGTTACAGTCATCGTCTCACTCTCCTCCAAAAGATCAATAATCCTTTGCCTCAGTTTGTGGTTGACCGCCCTCAAGACTAAAACTGCTTTTCTCAGATCTGCGTAGTCCAGATGGACCTCCTTTCCACTCTTTTTCAAGGTAACAGTTTCGTTCTTTTTATTTCTCATAGGTAAGTTTTATAAAAAGTTGACAAATACGAGAAATTAAATAACCAAAACTGTACCAAAAACTTGTATTACAGATTTTCATTTATGAAAAGCAATTGATTATCAATACTTTGTACAAAAGTAAAACTGTCAAATTTGTTAAATAGTTTACTTTAATACCTGTTTTGAAGGTTTCGTGATATTGGGTGGCTTCAAATAAAAAGGCTCAAAGGTCAGTAGATTTTCGAATTTTCTTTTCTCAAAAGTTGCTTGTGCCAATCCGACCATGTCTCTGGCCTGCGGAAATGTCGTTTTAAAATCAAAGCCCTCCGGATTGATCATTTCCTCTGCTTTTTCACTTCCGTCTCCACAGATGATGGTCCTTTGATGCCTGTAGGCTTCAAAGGATTCAAGCCCAAGTATCTTGTTGTCCGTTTTTTCAAGGGATTTCAGGGTCTTGTCGAAGACTGTACAATACACTTCTTTGCGCCGCGCATCGATAAGGGGGATCAATATTTCGTGTTGAGCGTTTCTAGTATTGCAAAACGGATAGGCAATGATCATGAGGGTATCTATTGCGATCAATGGAATATCCAGGCCATAACACAATCCTTTAGCTGTCGATGTGCCCACTCTTAAACCGGTATAAGATCCTGGGCCCCGACTGACGGCGATGGCATCCAGGGCATTGACAGGTGTTTCGGTTGCAGCCAGGCACTTTTCAATCAATGTTGTGAGCATCTTGCTGTGCTGCCATTCTTTGGACAGCCTGGCATCTTGAACAAGGGACCCATGACGTCCCAAGGCGACAGATCCCATTTGACCTGAAGTTTCTATGCAAAGGATCTGCGTCATCTATCTATTGAGATTCAGGATTTCGCTGTACCGGGCTTTATCTTTTACCAGGTCAACAGCAAGCAGGATCTCTTCATCATTTTTTAAATTTTGAAATGTCTTGCCGGATTGAAAATGGTAACGTGTCGCTATATCCGTCTCAATTTCATCGATGATGCGCTCCATGTGCATATCCAGGGCCGTAGATTTGACTTTATCAATTTGCCTCTGAATCGCTTCAAGTTCATTGTTGATGGATGCTTGATCATCTTCAAAACCTTGTTCTTTAAGCCTGGACAGGGTTTTTTCTGCCATAGTTTGATAATTGAAGTCATTTTTATGCAGGAACTGACGAAATGCCTCAAATTCTGTGAATACAATTTCCCGGATTGAATCCGTTGCCGGGTATTTCTGCACGTATTCTGTTACAAATTTGAAGATCATGAATTGTTCCTTGAGGGCTTTGATGATTTCGGGATCTTTTCTGAGCTCGAGTTTGACATCCGGCGTGATGCCACCACCATCCAGGACCTTTCGTCCTCTGGCAGTTTTAAAAGCCGAACGCAATTCATCCGGGATGTCCATGGGTTCCCCATCGAGGTAATCCACACTTTGAATACATCTTCCGCTCGGGATGTAATATTTTGACGTAGTCAGCTTGACCTTAGAGTTATAACCCACATCTTTTGTGTTCTGCACCAGGCCCTTGCCGTAAGACCGCTGGCCCATGATCACGGCACGGTCGTAATCCTGGAGGACACCCGAGACGATCTCGGATGCCGACGCAGAGCGATTATTGATCATGACCACAACAGGAATGTCCAGATCGAGAGGTTCCTTGAGTGTTTTATAGCTTTTATCCCTCTCGCGAACCTTGCTTTTCACACTCACGATTTCCTTTCCCTTGGGGATAAACAGGTTGGATATGGAGATGGCTTCCCTCAAAAGGCCCCCTCCGTTGTTCCTGAGATCGAGGATAAGCCCTTCGAGCTGGTCGCTTTCCCTGCGCAATTTCTTGATCGATTTTTCTATATTTTTCGTGGCATCGGGCGTAAATGTCGTCAGCGAAACATAGCCCACATTGTCCGAGACCATGCCGGAATACGGCACATTGGGGATGCTTACCTCGGATCGTTCAAGACTGACCTTGCGGTCTTTTTCTCCGGGAGTCCTGATGGTCAGATTCACAAATGTCCCTGCTACGCCCCTGAACAACTGGGTGACTTCTTCAGTTGATCGCCCTTTTGTGGGAATACCTTCGACGGCAACGATCTGGTCACCAGCTTTCAGACCCGCTTCGAGAACAGGGCTTCCCTGGTATGGTTCGATAATCGTGGCATAGTCATCAACTTTTTTAACGACGGCGCCAATCCCCTGGTACCGGCCTTCTGTATTGATCCTGTACGACTCCACTTCAGCTTCAGAAATGTAGTTCGTATATGGGTCCAGTGAGCCAACCATGGCGTCGATACCTATTTTCATAAGGTGGTTGGGATCGATGTCATCCACATAATTGGCATTGAGTTCCTTATAGACATTGACGAAGATCTCGATGTTTTTAGAGATTTCGTACAATCGGTCGTTGTTCACCACTGTCGCTGATATGCCTGTAATCAGGAGTGTTGAAAGTATAAAAGCCTTAAACTTACCCATGTTCAGATTTTGTTTTGTAACGCAAAGATCGGTTACTTCATTATATATTAATATCATTTGGCGTTTTGATACGCCAAATATCAGTCAATCAACGTCCATCAACCCGTCATTCGTTCAAAAAAGTAGTCAGGATCTTTATGAATTTTTCGGGTTGTTCGGCGTGGACCCAGTGACCGGCATCCGGGATCATGGCCAGTCTGCTGTTGGGAAATTTAACCTTGACTTTTTCCCATTCATTGGGTTGAATGTAATTCGATGCTGCACCGCCGATGAACAAGGTCTCTATGTCTATGGAATCGATGATATTCAATGGCCTGGTGATTTCATCATATTTTTCGAAAAGGAGGTTAAAATTCGCCTTCCAGGCAAAACCCCTGGATTTTGTACGCACCAGATTTTTCAACAAGAATCTGACGATGGGCAAATCATTGATCCTTACCATAAGCGCTTCTTCCGCGTCACCCCGGGTGTCTATTTGTGAGAGATCGATATCCCGGATTGCCTTGAAAATTTCCTGGTGTCCACCCTGGGCATGTGTGGGCAGGATATCCACGACGACCAACTTGTCAAAAAGATCGGGATAATCCATGGCCGCTTGCATCGCGGTTTTCCCGCCCATAGAGTGACCGACTATGTGTGCTCGTGGAATCCACAGGAAAGACAACAGGTCACTCAGGTCTTTTGCCAGGAGTTTATAATTGAAGTCTTCCATATGGGGAGAGCGGCCGTGATTTCTTTGATCAACCGTGATGACCCAAAAGTCTTTGGCCAGTTGCCGAGCAATGGATTTCCAATTGTCCAGCATTCCGAACAACCCGTGCAGGATGACGACGGGTTCACCGGCACCAAATTCCTTGTAATGTAACTTCACCACGATGGTAGAACAAATTTCCAAACCATTTGGTTATTTGTATGAGAATTAATTTAAAGAGCCGTTCTTTACCTACTTAATGGCATTCACACTGACGTCAAAATATGAACCGACAGGCGATCAGCCCCAGGCCATAGCCCAATTGGTTGATGGCATTCGCAATAATGACTATGCCCAGGTGCTGTTAGGGGTCACAGGGTCGGGTAAAACCTTTACAATGGCCAATGTCATCCAGGAAGTGCAGAAACCAACGCTTATTTTGACCCACAATAAAACATTGACGGCCCAATTGTACTCGGAGTTCAGGGAATTCTTTCCGGATAATGCGGTTGAGTATTTTGTGTCTTATTATGACTATTATCAGCCTGAAGCCTATGTGTCTGTTTCTGACCTATACATTGAAAAGGATCTGTCCATCAACGAGGAGGTGGATAAATTGCGATTGCGCGCGACCTCATCATTGCTGTCGGGCCGCCGTGATGTCATCATTGTTGCTTCTGTGTCCTGCATCTTTGGAATGGGCAATCCCGATGATCTGACGCAGGGCATTATCAGGATCGAAAAGGGACAAACCCTGGCCCGCAACAGGTTTTTGTATGCTCTTGTTGAGAGCCTGTATTCCCGCACGGAGAGGGATTTCAAACGTGGGACCTTCAGGGTCAAAGGGGATACGGTGGACATCAATCTCCCTTATCTCGATTACGGTTACAGGGTGACTTTTTTTGGTGACGAGATAGAAACCATAGATTCCCTGGAATTACAATCGGGGAAGCGCATCACTTCATTGGATCATGCGGCCATTTTCCCGGCCAACCTTTACGTGGCACCCCGTGACAGGATCCACCTCATCATCCGGGAGATTGAAGATGAGCTCAATGAACACGAAAAATTCTTTGAAAAGGAAGGCCGTTATATTGAAGCCAAGCGGATCAGGGAGCGGGTGACGTTCGACATTGAAATGATGCGGGAGCTCGGCTATTGCAGCGGGGTTGAAAATTATTCGCGATTCTTCGATGGCCGAAAGGCCGGCACCCGGCCATTTTGCCTACTCGACTATTTCCCTGAGGATTACCTTATGATCATTGATGAAAGCCATGTGACTCTACCCCAGGTCAGGGGCATGTGGGGTGGGGACAGGGCGCGTAAACTCAACCTTGTGAATTTTGGATTTCGCCTGCCTTCAGCACTCGACAACAGGCCACTTAATTTCAATGAATTTGAACAATTGATCAACCAGGTCGTCTTTGTCAGTGCAACCCCGGGCAATTACGAGTTGGAGCAGACAGAGGGTGTGGTTGTTGAGCAAATTGTCCGGCCTACGGGGCTTTTGGATCCCCCGATAGAAGTGCGTCAGAGCATTAACCAGATCGATGATCTCCTTGACGAGATCCATTTGCGTATTGAAAAGAATGAACGCGTTTTGGTCACAACCCTGACCAAGCGGATGGCGGAAGAACTGACCAAGTACCTTGTGAAGTTGGATATCAAGGTGCGCTACATACATTCTGAGGTGGATACCCTGGACAGGGTTGAGATCATCAGGGACCTGCGACTGGGTGGTTTTGACGTGCTCGTCGGGGTCAATCTGCTTCGTGAAGGTCTTGATCTGCCGGAGGTGTCGCTTGTCGCTGTTCTCGACGCTGACAAAGAAGGCTTTTTGCGCAACAACCGATCGTTAACACAGACTGCTGGCCGGGCTGCCCGAAATGCAAATGGCCTGGTGATCTTTTATGCTGACAAAATTACGGAAAGCATGCAGATCACAATTGATGAAACGGTCAGGCGCAGGTCGATCCAGATGGCATACAACGAAAAGCACGGCATTACACCGACAACGATCAGCAAGTCGCGGGAGGAAATATTGAATCAGAAGTCCATTCTGGATATCCGGGGCAAGAAATCAAAGGCATATATCGAACCCGATGAAGCGAGTGTTGCCGCGGATCCAATCGTGGGTTTTATGTCAAGGGAGCAACTTGAAAAATTGATGAACGAGACGGAATTGAAAATGCGCAATGCCGCAAAAGAGCTCGATTTTATTGCGGCGGCCCAATACAGGGATGAGCTCTTTGCCCTAAAAAAACAAATGAAACAAGCTGTTTAGACGTCCCGTCAACATGTGTGTTTGTAGAAATATTACGTTAATTATATTTTAAGGGATATTGACAGCATAACATTATTGTCAGGATGTCATTATATTGAATCGATATGTCAATGAAAAGTACAGGCTTTTTCATCATGGTATTGTTGTGGATTCCGAAGAATCCCGCAATGGCACAGGATATTGCCCTGCGCAATGCTTCCTTTGAGGATACACCGAGGAGAGGCAGTATAAATACTTACGGTTTTTACACCCGATCTGTTGATGAATGGTTTGACTGCGGAAGGATCTATTTTCCAAATGAAACGCCACCGGACATCCACCCCAATGATTACTGGCGAAATACCACGCCGCCTTCGGATGGGGCGACATACCTCGGGATGGTGGTGCGCGACAACGAAAGTTGGGAATCAGTGTCTCAGCGCCTGAGTTTGCCATTTCGCAGTGACCGATGTTATACCTTTACCATCGACCTGTGCCGGTCAGATGACTATTGGAGCGCGACAAAGACAGGAAACATGGAGGTGGCCAATTATGTGACAGCTGCAGTACTGAGGATCTGGGGAGGGTCGGAGTTTTGCAGCAGGGGAGAATTGTTGGGCGAATCTCTTCCTGTCGTCAATAGTGAATGGCAAAGCTATGAATTCAACATTGAGCCCTCTGATGAATACACATATGTCACCTTGGAGGCATTTTACAAAACACCTGTATTGTTTTCCTATAACGGTCATATTCTGCTCGACAACTGTTCCGGTTTTCGCGAGATCGACTGCGAGACGAATGAACCATTGTATGTTGAAGTTGAAAAGCCCGAGCCCAGGGAACGGGAAACAAGGACCTTGCCGCAGGTAAAGCCCAAAGACAGGAATCAGGAAGTGTTTGAGCCCGGAGAGGTGGAAAAAAATGTGGACACACTGGTCTATGTGAGGCCAAAGAAAAAAGAAAAGGAAAAGATCATTGTGGACCTGGACAGGTCAAAAATAAGGACAGGTCAAACCATCCAGATCAATAAATTGTATTTCGAGGCGGATACCTCTACGATAAATCCGGGTTCGTACGAGGTCCTCGATGAAGTCTATGACTTCCTGGCTGAAAACAAAGATATATTTGTTGAAATCGGAGGACATACAAATGGCGTCCCTGCGCACAGTTACTGTGATAAGCTTTCGGAAGACAGGGCACGGCGAGTGGCAGAATATTTGATAGATAAAGGGATAGAAACTGAAAGGATCCAATACAAGGGGTATGGCAAGCGCAAGCCGATTGCTTCAAACCGTACAAAATTGGGTCGAAAGAAGAATCAAAGAGTGGAAATCAAGATTATGCGTATGGGATAATTGTCATTCCCAAAACTATTCAGGACATAATTGTTGTAAATAAGAATTAATTTTAAAGATCTAAAGGCATAACAAATGAAGTGGAAATTTTTAATCGTATCAGTGTTCTTGATGTCAAGTGTCATCCTGGCCGCTTTTTATCCGAAAGCGGATACTCAACTCAAGGAGACGATGATTCTGGATGCGGTCTTGAATTATATGGAAGTCCTCCACTTCAAGCCAGTCCAGATCGATGACAGGTTTTCAGGTGAAGCCTTTGATTTGTATCTCGATATGATCGATCCGGGTAAGCGTTTCCTGCTTCAGTCAGAAGTGGATGAACTGTCTATATACCGCAATGAGATTGATGACCAGGCCCTGACCAAGGATTTTACTTTTTTCAATGCATCTGTAGAATTGCTGGAATCCGCAAGGCTGAGGGCGGAAAGGTTATTTGACGAAATAATGGATGAAGGATTGAAGGACTCCGATCCTCAGTCGTTCATCGAGCTTGACGGCGAGAAAAGAAGATTTGCTGAAAACGAGGGGGAACTGAAATCATTTTGGAGAGAATATCTCATCTATGACATGAATTCAAGGTTAAATAATAAAGTGGAAGCGCAGGAGAATACTGAAAGTCAGGAGTCTGAAAATGACGCTGACGCAGAGCCAGGGGAGATCAAATCATTCAACGAACTGCGCAAGGAAGCGGTTGAGGATGTCAACGAGTCATTCGAAGACTGGTTTGAGCGATTGGGCAAGGTCCGTCGTTCAGACAGGTTTGAGACCTATGTCAATACCATCACGCACATGTTTGACCCCCATTCCGACTATTTCAATCCCAAGGCCAAGCAAGATTTTGATATCCGAATGGGTGGCAAGCTCGAAGGGATAGGGGCCAGGTTGCAGACAGATGGCGATTTAACAAAAGTGGTTTCGATTGTTCCGGGCGGACCGGCCTGGAAGGGCAAGAAATTGGAAGTGGATGACAAGATCATGAAGGTGACCCAAAAGGGTGAAGAGCCGGTTGATATCCAGGGCATGCGCCTGGATGATGTCGTGTCGATTATCCGGGGCAAGAAAGGAACAGTTGTCATATTAACAGTGAAGAAAACAGATGGCAGCATCCAGGATATCCAGATTGAGAGGGATGAGGTCATTATTGACGAAGGATTTGCGCGATCCCTTATCCTCGACATTCCCGATGCCATTGAAAAGGTAGGATACATACGCCTGCCGCGCTTTTATTCATCATTTGAAGGTAAGGATGGCAACAGTTGCGCAAAAGATGTTGCCGATGAGATCAATAAGCTCAATGCCCAGAATGTTTCAGGGATTATCCTGGACCTGCGCAATAATGGCGGTGGATCATTACAGGATGTGGTCGACATGTCCGGTCTTTTCTTTGAAGACGGACCCGTTGTTCAGGTGAAGCCACGGACAAAGAAACCCTATGTGTATGATGACAAGGATGCTTCTGTGCTGTTTACCGGCCCCCTCATCGTTATGGTCAATCAATTCAGCGCTTCTGCTTCAGAGATCCTCGCTGCGGCCCTTCAGGATTATGAACGTGCAATTATAGTGGGCAGTAAATCCACATTCGGCAAAGGCACGGTACAGCGGTTCATCGATTTGGACAGGGCATACAAAAGCAATAATGAGGTCAAGCCTCTTGGCAACCTGAAAATTACTATGCAGAAGTTTTACCGCGTGGATGGCGGATCCACCCAGCTCAGGGGTGTGGAACCGGATATTATCCTGCCCAATAATTACCACTTCATCGACACTGGAGAAAAGGACTATGAAAATGCCATGGAGTGGTCAGAAATCGAACCTGTCGCTTTTGGACAGGATGTGTATAAAATACCTGACGTCACTCAGCTCAAACTGCGCAGCGAGGAAAGGGTAGCCCGAAAGAAGGACTTCCAGATGATCCTCGAAAATGCCAGGCGACTTAAAAAGAACAGGGAACAAACGAGTTTGCCCCTGGACTACACAGCTTACAATGATTTTATGGACAAGCGCGACGAGGAGGCAGAAAAGTTTGAAGACCTCATGGAAGCAGATGTGATGGGACTTGAAGTCCAAAACATTTCTTCCGATATGCTGTATATCAACGAAGATGAATCAAGGGTGGAGAGAAATAAAGACTGGATAAGCAATGTCAAAAAAGACATTTACATCGAGGAAGTTCTCTATATCCTGAAAGACATGATCGAACTCACCCAATAGATCCTCAAAACAAGATACAGAGCCCGGGTGTTTTTAGCACCCGGGTTTTTCTTTATATCACACGCACGGCGAGAAAGAGACCGAAACCGATAAGGACAATCCCTGAAAAATTGGTCACCCAGTTGATATGTTTTGGCGTAAGCCATCGACGTAAAAAGGCGGCGAGGAAGACCTTGCCACAATCGGATATGATAATGATCGACATGATTGTGGCCAGGAGGATCAATGTTTCAGTGCCACTGATCTTTCGGCCGATAACATAGGTGGAAATGACACCGAGCCAAAAGACAAAGGTGAAGGGATTAATGGTATTGACCAGGAAGCCTTTGAGGAGAAATCCGAGGTAGCTGGTCTTTGAGAATTTCTTTTTGGTATAGCGCAATTGAGGATTTTTGAGCATAAGGGATATCCCGAAAGCGATCAGGACAATACCCCCTGACAACCCCAGCCATAGGGTAAAAGTATAGCTCTCTACTGTGTCCCTGATAAGACTGATGAATTTATAGAATAAGCTGATGACCAGGATGTCGCTGATCCACACCCCGCCCCCGACAGCCAGTCCAGGGATGGTGCCTTTTTCAATGGATGTCTGGGTCAGGGCAACGAAAATTGGGCCAAGAGAAGCGGCAAGCAATAAGCCAAAAAGGATACCTTCCAGTACAAGTTCCATATCAACTGTAGATTGTGGCCATGAGTGATCTGCTGCCCCCCCTGTTCCTGAACTCACACAGATAAATGCCCTGCCATGTGCCCAGGGCAAGCCTGTGACCAGCAATTGGAATCGTCACAGAAAAGCCTACGAGTGAAGCTTTGACATGGGCGGGCATATCATCAGGGCCCTCCAGCACATGCCTGAGGAATGGCAGATTTTCAGGCACAAGATTGTTGAACACGGCTTCAAAATCAATCCTCACATCGGGATCTGCATTTTCATTTATAGTCAGTCCTGCAGATGTGTGTTGGATAAAAATATTGCACAACCCTTTTTCAGGCAGGGGTGAGAGCGCACCCAGGACTTCCCTCGTAATGAGATGGAATCCGCGAGGTTTTGAAGTCAGTCTGATGTGGGTTTGTGTGATCATTGATCCATTATGGATTCGAAATAGCCGGACATGGTAAAGTTCCGAAATATTTCATAATCCCAATATTGAAAAAATAGATCATATCATTTTTTTTGCCATTGCCGCGCTGCATACCCGGTGTGGCAAATTCGGGGTCCAGGGCGCGGTTGGATAACAAGACAGCCTCTGAGCCCCTCAGATTTTCGAGAGAAGAGAAGTCGGGATAGGTTGTGCTGACATCGTCAAGGTAGTCGGTGAAGACCTTCCTGCCACTGATAAAGACATTCAGGCTCAGATCCCTGTTGATATCCCACTTGACACCACCGCCAAAAGACAGGCCCGCTGTGAACAACAGGTATTCTTCGCCGATGAACTGGCCTTCTGTTCCATAATCCCTGAGACTGTATCGAACGTCGTTCAAGGTGGTTGTGGGATTGAATTTGGTGAATGCCAGGCCGCCAAAGATATAGGGGGTATAGAAATAATCCACATTGCCATGGATGTATGGAAAGAAAT
>JBFKJL010000047.1:0-12603 GCA_041631795.1 Saprospiraceae bacterium
AGCCCCCACCCCCGCCTCAAAACCTTTCGACTGCCCACCTTCCTGAACGATGTGGATAAATATGTGCAGGATAAAAAAGGGCGCAACATCACCATCAACATACTCCAGATCCTGTTCCTCATGATCGACGAACAGTATGACCAGGTCCTCTTCAAATCCGAAGCGCTTAAACAGTACGCCTACCGGCACTTGCGCAACCCGGCCAACAAAAGGTCCAATTACTTCATCCGCATGCTCGCAAAGATCCCGGAAAATAACTACGACACCACACTCATTCTGCGGAAAGCCAACAACTACTGCGAAAAACTGAAACGGACACCCGAAGAAATCTCCGAACAATCCATCGAGATCATCCCCTACGAAGAACTTTGGGAAATGCTCATGGAACTCTACACCCGTAAAGCCGTCCACAGCGACTGATCCAATGTCTCATTTTCAATCCATTTTCTATTCCTTGAAATTGTGGCTATTTTCAATGCTCAAACAATTACCCTATGTCGCATCGCACCATCATCCCCCTCAAAGAACGACCCGTCGACATCGTCCTGCTGGTCTTCTTTTACATCAATGCCATTTTCATCACCTACATGATCGATATCGAACAACTGGTCATCAAGGATCCCAACAACTTCACGTATCCCATCTGGCCACCCCGCTTTATCGTCGATGCCGTCCATTGGTGGGGGTTCACCTTTGACCCGGCCCTCATCGCCCGGCCACCGTGGTGGCAGGCCACCATCTGGATCGACCAACTCTTCTTCGGGCCGTTTTATTTTGCCGCGATCTACGCCTTCCACAAAGGCAAAGAATGGATACGCATCCCTGGCATTGTCTGGGCTTCCATGCTGATCACCAATGTCACCATCATCCTTTTTGAGGAAGTGGCAGGCACCTACGCTTCCGACCATCTCGGTATCGTCCTCCTGGCAAATGCCTCATGGATCATTTTCCCCGCCCTGTACATCTTCAGGATGCGCAATACCACCCACCCCTTCACACGGCCAGCATGACAACATTAGTAGAAAAATACGGACCCTACGCCCTCATCGCCGGTGCCTCCGAAGGGATCGGGAAGGCTTTCGCCACAAAACTCGCGGGACAAGGACTCCACCTGATCCTTGTGGCAAGGAATGCCTCGAACCTCGTTTTGACACAAAAAGAACTCGCTGACAAATACCCTGTGGAGGTTCATACTATAAGGGCAGACCTGTCAACGACAAAAGGGAGGGAAGCCATCATTTCACAAACCACCCCCTACCCCGTCGGACTTGTCGTCTACAATGCGGCGTATTCGACCATTGCGCCATTTGCAGATACTGCTCTGGAAGACCATGAAAAGGTCCTTTCGACAAACTGCACCGCGCCACTGCACCTGTTGCACCACTACACCCGCCAGATGAAAAGGCACAACAAAGGCGGCATCATCATGGTGTCTTCATTGGCCGGGTACCAGGGGACCGCCCTCATCGCCCAATACGCTGCCACCAAGGCCTACGGCCGTATCCTCGCAGAAGGCCTCTGGGAAGAGCTGCGCCATGACAACATCGATGTGATCAGCGTTTCGGCCGGAGCAACAGAGACACCCAATTACGTCAAAAGCCAGCCTGTACATGCGCGATTTGGTCCGCCTGTCCTTTCCCCCGCAAAGGTCGCCGATACCGCTATTGCCGCCCTCAGTAAAAAACCCGTTGTCATCCCCGGCAAATGGAACAGGTTAGCCGCCCTGGTGATGCAAAGGTTATTTTCCCGCAGGAAGGCTATTGAAGTCATCAGCGCGAATACGCGGAAAATGTATCGCCACAGGAATTGACACATCATCAGGCATCCTATTTCAAAACGACCTATATTCGTCCCTAGAGGAAGGCCATGTACATCTTTCATCCCACCATATACATGATTGATCTCAGGACGTGCTTCAGGATTTATTACCTGAATTGCATTAAACATTTTACAGTCAGGCGTTTTATTCTAACCACGTGCCTTTACCTTATTCTCATCCCCCTCATTTTAATCAATATCGTGGGCAGATTGATAGATGAGATCCTTTTCATAGGATATCGGCGAAAACCGATTCACAAACCCGTCTTCATCATCAGCAACCCCAGGAGCGGCACCACCCTGCTCCAGGAGCTGCTCGCATCCGATCAATCCCGGTTCATTACACTGAAGCTCTTTCACACCTTGTTTTTCTTCATCCTTTACTACAAGATCATCGCCTTGGTAAGCCGTATCGATCAACGGATCGGCGCGCCGGTGACGCGTTTTTTCCAGTGGATCAGCCGTACCGTCTTCAGGGGATGGAAGGGCATCCATCCTATGGGGCTGGATGAGCCCGAAGAGGATGAAGGCTTCTGGTTCTTTAGTTTCCTTTCACCGGCATGGTCCCTGTTCACACCTTTTTTAAAAGATCTGCGCTACCTCAATATCATGGATGACAGGCCGGCCAGGGAAAAGAAACTGATGGGCTTGTACTACAGGAACTTCCTGAGAAGGTTTGCCTACGGCCAGGGCGAAGGTCGGTTGCTGATCAAGAGTGTCATGTCTTCGGGCAAGATCCACATGCTGCTCAGTCTTTTTCCCAATACCCGGGTCATTTACATTGAAAGATCACCGGAAAAGACGGTGCCCTCCTATATCAGCATGTTTTCAGTGCCCTGGCGCATCCACAGCCCTGAAGCCGGAATACCGGAATACCAGTCTGTGGGCCAGTCCGCCATCGATTTCTACAGGCACATGCACGATGCTCAAAACGTCGTGCCACCAGGGCAATTGCTAAGGCTGCCTTACGATGACCTGAAGGCCGATCCCATGCAGGTCATTGAAAGGATCTACCATTTTCTCGAAGAACCCCTTTCAGATGAACAGCGGTTAAGACTGCAAGAAAAAATCAGGGAAAAGAGGCACTACAGGTCACGGCACACTTACAGCATGAAAGAATATGGTTATACCGCGGAAAGTCTTTGGGATGCCTTAGGCTTGCCGGATGTCAATTCACTGTCATCCCGGTAAGGCATTCTGGTCATGTTACTCCGAAGCGAGGAATTTCTTCATTTTCTCAAGGTCATTGGAGATTTGATCGGCCACCACGTGGAAAGCGTGGTAAAAGCTGTCTTTCGTATTTTCAACCTTGGCGTGGGTCTTGTTCATGGCCTTTTCTTCGTTGGCCAGATCGATCCTGTGGGCATCGATCTGCTCATTAAGTTCCTTGATCTTTTTTTCTTTCATGACGATGGCTTCTTTCAGGTCATGGATCGATTTCTTGCGCGCTTCCAGTTTCTGCGACTGCTGCTTTTTGAAAGCTTCAAGAAATTTGGTCTCTTCTTTCTTTAGAACATTCAGGTAGTGGCTGGCTGAATTGAACAGCTTTGCCTTGTCGGTACCCATGGTTTTGGCCATGGCCATCGCCGACTTGTACTTTGTCTCCTCGTCCATATTCATGTTGGCAAGGTTTTGCAACGCCTGTTTGTATTCCAGGTAATCGAAGCTGTCCATGTTGTGCTCTTCGATGGCGCCAAGCAGCAGGTTGAGGAATTTTTCATTGGGCTTGCCCTTCACTTTGGACTTGTCAAAATGTGGTTTGACGACCGGTGAAGGGTCCTGGGATTTTTCTTTGGATGTGGTTGCGGGTGCCTGAGGATTCGTCTTGGCTCCAGGATCCTCTTCGACGATAAATATGGATTTGAGTTTTTTGAACATCGATCTCAATTTGTACGATAAAGATATTAATTTCGCTCATCACAACCCGAAGCACACATGGTATTTGTCGATTCAGAGATCCAGCCCTTAAAAAAGGTGATCGTTCACAGGCCCGATAAAGGCATTTCTCGCATTTCTCCGAAGCGGGCCGAAGAGCTGTTATTTGATGACATCGTTCATTTGCCAGGCCTGATCGAAGAGCACAATATTTTTACATCCATCCTCCGGGCATTCGTCGGGAACAACAATGTCTACGAAGCGGGCCGCCTCCTTGGGGAAGCCCTGGATGCGCATGCGGAACTCAGGATGGAGCTTATCGAAAAAGTTGTTGACTTTGAAGAACTTCCATCAAAAATGATCGCTGCCCTCTCCGACATGGACAACGGGACACTCAAAAAGGTCCTCGTGACGGGCTATTATAAAAAAGAAGATTACATCCTTTTTGATCCTATTCCCAATTTCATTTTTACCAGGGACATCGCCGTGACGATCAAGGATCATATCGTTATTACCAAAGCAGCCAAGCTCGCACGACAGCGTGAAAACTTCCTCGCCCGCTTTATTTTTGCCGCCCATCCCATGTTCCGCACTCTCCAGGAAAACAGCAGGCTGATCAATCTCAACAACGTGGACATATTTCCGCCGTCGCGGCGCGGCGAGCGCGTCTCCATGGAAGGCGGGGACATGATGATGATCCACAAGGACTACCTCCTGATAGGATGCAGCGAACGGACGAGTGAGCACGGCTTTCATGCCTTGAAGGATTATCTCTTTGACCTGGGCATCATCAACAATATGGTTCATGTCAATATTCCAGTGGACCGTTCGTTCATGCACATCGACACCTTGTTTACAAGGATCGACCACACTGATATCGCGTGCTTCAAGCCGATCGTCTTCGACGGAATCGGATCAAACGTTTTGGTCTACCGCAAGAACGGGCCCAAGGCCACGTATCCAACTATCCGTGATTTCTTCAAAGAGGAGATCAATCCCGATATGCGTTTTATTTTTGCCGGGGATGGCGAATCGCCTTACCAGGAACGTGAACAGTGGACGGACGGTGTCAACCTCTTTGCCCTTAAACCCGGTGTTGCCATGGCCTATGATCGCAATCCATTCACAGACAGGGCCTTCAAAAAGGCAGGGTACGACATTATCACGCACAAGGAGTTCCTCAGCAAGGTCGCCCTTGACGATGAATACATTCAAACCATCAACAAGACCATTATCACCTTACCATCGGGTGAATTGTCGCGGGCGCGCGGCGGCAGCCATTGCATGACTTGTCCCATAGAACGTCAAGCCCTCTGACAATGTTTGTGTACGACACATACAAACGGGTGCGATACGCCGAGACGGATAAGATGGGCTACCTCTACTACGGCCATTATGCCAGTTACTACGAGATCGGACGTGTGGAGAGCATCAGGTCCCTGGGAGTATCCTACGGATCGATGGAAGATGATATGGGCATCATGCTTCCTGTCCTGGCTCTCGAATGTAAGTTCATCAAGCCGGCCTACTACGATCAGAAGTTGACGATCCGGACGATGATCCGGGAAATGCCCACAAAGATGATCACTTTTCACCATGAGATCCTGAATCCCGAAGAGGAAGTTATCAATCGCGGTGTGGTTAAGCTTTTTTTTGTGGATAAAAATCTTGACAAGCGCGTTTCGGTTCCCGATATTATCGCTGAAAGATTATTGCCCTACTTTAAAAACAAGGCATGAGCAGTATCCGGAGGTGGCCGGTCATCAGACAGATCATCATATGGTCAAAGAAATATTCTTTCCCGGGATTTTCCGGGGTACCCATCTATAACGTCATTACTTTTATTTATAAGGAAGCCATGCGTGATGACATCGTGACGCGTGCCAATTCCGTGGCTTTCAGCTTTTTCCTGGCCATTTTCCCAGCCATTATCTTCTTGTTTACCTTGCTTCCTCATCTGCCAATTACAGCGGACTACCTCACACTGATCAAGGAATCCACACGCGAACTTATACCCAGTGAAGCCCACAAATACCTGTTTAACATTATAGAGAGTGTCGTGTCCATCCGCAGAAGCGGTCTATTGTCCGCGGGATTTATCCTGGCCATTATTTTTTCCTCTTCGGGTATGATGTCGCTTATGTACGGTTTTGAAAAAAGCTATGACGCAGTCTTCAAAAAGCGCACCTATGTACGCAACCGGTTTGTCGCCACTACCCTGACGATGCTGCTCCTCAGCCTCTTTATGACCTCCATGCTTTTGATCATCTTTGGGGAGCCTGTTGTTCAATTGGTGATCAACAAGCTGAGCCTGGGTTCCTATTCAGAATTTGTCTACACAATTCTGAGATGGGTGCTGGTGGTCGGCATCCTCTACATCGGCATCACCCTGATCTACAGGTACGGATCTGCGATGAAGGAGCGCATCACATGGGTGAATCCCGGTGCGATCCTGGCGACAATCCTTTCCGTGATCTCGTCCCTCGTCTTTTCATTTTTCATCGATAATTTTGGCCGCTACAATGAGATCTACGGATCCATAGGCGCTTTACTCGTCCTCATGATCTGGCTGGAGATCAATGCATTTATTATTCTCGTGGGTTTCGAAATGAATGCGGGAATAGCTGTACACAAGGCATGGACTAAACCACTTCGGCAACAGTAAAGATGCTCCCAATGACGAGGACAAGATCGTTCTCGCCAGCATTTTGAAGAGCGGCCTTATACGCCGCTGGAACACTCATGTACGCCCTGCCTTTCATGCCAAAGCCCGCTGCAGTTTCCTTCAAGGCCCTGGCATCAAGGCCTCTTGGAATATCCGCTTTGCCAAAATAATAAGACGCTGAGGCAGGCATGCGCCGGAACACCGGCTTGTGGTCTTTGTCCTTGACCACACCAAGAACGATGTGCAACTTGTCATATTGTACGCGGTTGATAGACTTGAACAAGGAGGTCATCCCCGCGATGTTGTGGGCGCTGTCAGCAATTACCAGGGGATGTTTTTTGAGAACCTGGAAGCGCCCCAGGTATCCCGACACCTTCAATCCTGAGGTCCATGCCTCAGTCAATGTAGCTGGATCCACGAGATTCCTGCTGAGTACTGACAGGGCGCCCATGGCTGAAGTGACATTATGCTTTTGGTAAAAGCCATCAAGAATGGTCTCTAGTCTGAAGTGCCGGCCACTGTCAGTTTCCACGATATCAAAGCCAGCTCCGTTTTTTCCGCCCGAAAGTTTAGTGACATCGAAAAGATCTTGCGCAAACACAATATTTGACTTCATGTCTTTTGCCTGGCGTATGAAGACAGGATCAGTGATATCAGAATGTTCTCCTATAACCACGGGGACCCCTTTTTTGATGATCCCGGCTTTTTCGCCGGCAATCTTAGTGAGCGTGTTGCCGAGAAATTTCTGGTGGTCAAAACTGATGTTTGTGATGAGGGAGAGCACTGGTGTGATGATATTTGTCGAATCCAACCGTCCACCCAGGCCTGTTTCAATGACGGCGTAATCAACGGCTTCTTCGCTGAAGTACTGGAAGGCCATGGCAACGGTGATCTCAAAAAATGAAGGTTTGACCTTGTCCAGGATGTTTTTATCATTAAGTTGGTTGACAAAATTCACGATGTACCTCTTTGGGATCATCTTGCCGTTGACCTTGATGCGTTCCCTGTAGGACTTGTAATGGGGAGAGGTGTAGAGACCAACCTTGAATCCGTGTGCCATCAGGGCAGAGGCGATGAGGTGAGAGCATGTGCCTTTCCCGTTTGTACCAGCAATGTGAATGGATTTAAACCTCAGGTGCGGTGAACCAAATGCTTCGTCCAGGTAGAGGCTGTTCGACAGGTCCTTCTTAAAGGCCTTGGCCCCAATGCGGTGGTACATGGGCAATTGCCAGAACAGGAAGGCTTCAGCGTCATCGTAACGGGTAAATTTCATTGATGCGATTCAACGCGTGCGAAAATAGGGGTATTTTGTGAAAGCTGAAAGTGCCGTTAAAGACGACATCCCGACAAGCCGAAGGCTGTGTCGGGGCTGAAAGTTCAAAGGGGTTAAAGAGGAAAGAGCTGAAGTCACCATCAATGACGGTGCGGATTGAAATCACAGGTGCGGGTATAAACCCGCACCTGTGATCTGGACTCTAAACTCTTAACGTATATATTTTGGCACCACACCATATTTACTTTCCTTTGTAGCGGTAAATCAAATCGATAACATGTCGCACTTTAAACGGACCATCTTTTACCTCGTCGATGGGGCGCGCCCGGACGTGATCTCGCAATTGATCGATGACGGCCAACTGCCAGCGATAAAGGCATTGATCTCCAATGGTGGATCCTATAATGTAGCAACGACATGCTTCCCGTCCACCACGGGTCCGGCTTACCTGCCCTTCCTGACCGGCCTTTTCCCGGGCAGTCACGGAATCACTGGCATTCGTTGGTTTGACAAGGCGGAATTTTTCAAAGGGCGCTACAGGCGCAATGCCATGCGATCGTATTGCGGTTATGAGGCCAAATACTTCAACGATGACATGTTAGAGGATCGCAAGACACTGCTCGAGTCGTTCGATGCCTCGTACAACATCTACAATATGATCACACGAGGGGTCAGTGACGCCCGCGACCTCACCAAAAAGAGAAAGACCAAACTGTATTTTAATGCCCACTTTAAACACATCCACCACGCCGTGGATGAATATGGCCGGGAAGAACTGCTTCGTACCGTCCAATCCAAAGCATTCGATTTTATATTCGCGGTATTCCCCAGCGTGGACTGGGATTCCCACACCTACCATTACAAGGACCCCAAAACCATCAATGCCTACAAGATCGTGGACAACAGCCTGGCTGAGGTCAGGGATGCCTTGAAAAAGCAGGACATGCTCCACGACACGCAAATAATCCTGCTGTCAGACCACGGCCTGACGTCCACTGAAAACCACCTCGACCTGGCAAAGTATTTCAGCCAGCGCAAGGTCCGTGCCCTACAGTATCCCACCATCTGGACCTTCAGCCCGCACGTGAGCGTCATGATCAGCGGCAATTCTTTCGCAAGTCTGTGCTTTTTAAAAAATGGCAGAGATATGCTGCGTACTGATGATCTGGCTAAAGATACGACTGCCGTAATGACCGACCTGATCCGCGAAGAGGCCATCGATTTTATGGCTTACAGGTCTACTCAAGCAAACAGTATACGGATACACAACAATGATGGAAAAGCCCTGGTCAGAAAAGTTCAATCCGGTTACCACTATATCAGGGAGTCAGGTGATCCTTTTAGGTTGGACACGGACCTGAGAGGACTGAATGTCATGGAAGCCCTTGAAGCAACGATAGATTCAGAATACCCGGATGCGCTTGTCCAGGTCGAGCAGCTGTTCAGATCAGACCGCTCCGGTGATATTGTTGTCAGCGCCCGGAACAACCACGATTTTCGAGATTTTTGGGAAATACCGGAGCACAAAGGATCGCATGGCTCATTGAGAAAGGAACACATGCTCGTGCCACTGATCACCAACCACAAACAATGGAATACATCCTGGCCACTGAGGACATCAGATGTGTATTATTCAGTGCTGGCTTCGATGGGTAAGAAGGTGCCCGCAGCTATAGATGGCAGACCCCTAAATACAGACTCCAATGTCGCAGCAAAGATCAATTGACTTTAACAAGGTTTTCAACGAGAAAACTGTGCGTAAGGGTATTTTCTACTTTGTCCTCCTGTCGGCATTGGCGATTGCAGGTGTCTATTTTTACACCAATTCCGGGCAGACCCTCACCGTCATTTCGGAACTTAAATGGCCTTACATCATTGTGGGGCTTTTTTTCACTTTCACGGATTTGTGGTTGGGCGGCTGGCGCAACCACATCTTCATCCGCGAACTCAAGCCCGGCATATCGCAATGGGCCTGTTTCCGCGCCAATATTGCCAATATCTTCATGGGAGCCGTGACACCGTCACAATCCGGAGGAGGCCTTGCTCAGCTTTACGTCCTGCACCGCGAAGGTGTAAAGATGGTCGATGCCGTGACCGTGGGCTTCCTCAACTGGATATCCACGATCATTTTCTTTCCGCTGTCTTGTATCGCTGCATACTTCATCATCAGGAACCAGATGGACAGCGCTCTAATCATGTACCTTGTCAAGGGCGGTTTCGCCGCTTTTACCACATTCTTTATCATTGTGATGATCGCCCTGTTCAGGCCTGTTTTTGTCGGGAAGATCATACACCAACTGGCATTGATCATAGGGCGGCTGCGCAAAAAGTGGCTCGAACAGCTGGATCGTTTTGGCCAGAAGACCATCAAAACCATGCAGGACTACCAGGACAACTGCAGAATCCTTTTACTGGACAAGCCATGGCTGATGCCATACAGCTTGTTCATGACGATTGTCCTGTACTTCAACAAATATATCCTCGCCTACCTTTTGATCCTTGGCCTTGGTTTGGAGGCGGATTTCTGGGTGGTCATTGCTATCCAGGCTGTGGTGTATTTCGTCCTTTACTTCGCTCCCAGCCCAGGTGGCAGCGGGATTGCGGAAATCAGCATCGCCACGCTGATGGCCGGAATTATCGCCGATGAATACCTGACCTTGTTCACCCTGCTCTTCCGCAGTTTTCTCGTCTTTATACCGGCCTTCCTGGGAGGCCTCCTGGTCCTGAAGATGCTGAAAAAAGTCTGAGTCACATATTTGGATGATTATGCGGTGCCCTCTTCCGGGATGGACACTTCCCTGTGAAGGACATTTGATTTTTCCATGGCGATCGCAACCTCCAGAGCGCGGAGATTGGCTGAGAGCTTCAGCTGATTTCTTTGCTTGCCTTGCAACACATCAGTGAAATGCTTGAGGTGGAGGTAGTCATTGTTCAACAGAAAATCCGTATCTGCGATAATCTTGCTTTCAATTCCGCTTTTGCCTTCACGTATACTGATCATACGGGGTTGCATATTGCTGAGACTGATCGTCCCATTCTTACCCCTGATGACAAGATTGCTCTCCCGGACCGTCCTTTCCCTGGTGATGGCGAGGTGGAAGACCACACCATTTTTAAACTGGCTTTGGGCATGTACAACCCCTTCATTTTCAATGCACCGGGTCCGGCGTATCTCATCATTGACGATCCACAGCGCCAGGTCGATCTCATTCAACGCTCTGTCAATGAACAAGCTTCCGGATTCGCGTCCATACTTTGAATAGAGTCCTAAAGTGAATGAGGAGGATGCTTCGACAGATACGACATCCCCGATATCCCCACTGTGGATCATGCGGACAGCTTCGATGAGGACCGGGTTTAGCCGGTGGGCAAACCCCGACATGGTCACCTGTGACGGACGGCTGGAAGCTATTTTATAGAACAGGTGGGCGTCCTCGACATTGGTGGCCAGCGGCGGGGCGATAAACACGTGCTTGCCTGCCTGGATCGCCTGGGAAGCCAGCATACTGCGCTGCCCGTGCGGGGCCAAAATGAAAACAGCATCAAGGTCATGGTTTTCGATCAGGCGTGTATCATCTGAATACACGTACTGCAGTGACAGATCGTTTTTGGCGTAAAGCAAGGCCACCTGCTTTCTGGCACTGGCTGCCAACAGGTCGATACCTTTCAGATGGTCCGAGAGTAATGTCGCATAGGCTTTACCCAGGTCATCCAATCCAATTATGCCGGCTTTAACTTTACTCAGCATGTTTACAAATGTCTTTCGGCGTGATAACTGGAACGAACGAGCGGTCCGCTTTCCACAAAATCAAATCCCTTATCCATACCGATTGCCTTATACTCAGCAAAAGTGTCGGGATGGACATATTCTTCGACAGCCAGATGCATCTTAGTGGGTTGCAGATATTGGCCGATGGTCAGCACATCGCAGCCATGCTCAATAAGGTCATCCATGGTCCTGATCACCTGGTCCATTGTCTCACCAAGGCCGACCATAATACCCGACTTCGTACGATGACCAAGATCTTTTGTCCTCCTGATCTGCTCAAGGCTACGGTTGTATTTCGCCTGGGGGCGCACCTTCCTGTACAGGGCCTCAACGGTTTCCATGTTGTGCGATACAACCTCCTGACCACCTTCGACCATCCGGTGCAGGGCATCCCAGTTGGATCGCACGTCCGGAATGAGCGTCTCAATGGTCGTCTGAGGGGAGGCTTCCTTCACGGCGACAACGGTCTGGTACCAGATCTCCGCACCACGGTCCTTAAGTTCATCCCGATTGACCGACGTGATCACAGCATGCTTCACCTGCATCAGGCGAATGGCTTCCGCGACCCTGCGGGGTTCGTCTTCATCATACTCCGGGGGACGTCCAGTTTTAACGGCACAAAATGAACAACTGCGCGTACACACATTGCCGAGGATCATGAAAGTTGCAGTACCGGCGCCCCAGCATTCGCCCATATTGGGACAATTGCCGCTCTGGCATATGGTGTGCAGATTGTATTCATCCACCAGCTGCCTGACCTTCCTGTATTCATGGCCTATCGGCAGCTTGACTCTCAGCCAGTTGGGCTTGCGCTTTCTGCTGTCATCCTTGTTGACTACGGGTAAATCTAACAATGTCTTTGTCTTTTAATTATTACTCCTGATGCCCAGGTGGGCATTGATGTACAATTTGATAAAAAACGGTTTATTACTCACCTCATCAGTTGCGACCATGATGGGTATATTCCTGTAAAACGCGTCAAACATGACGCCTGTTTCAAATGCCTTGACATATTTGTCAAATGCGCCCAGGGCGAAATGTGCCCCGATCTTTCCCTGGATGCCAGCCGTGACGTTAATCTCATCAAATCCCTTCCAGTAAGATGATTTGCCATTGATAAAATTAAAGTCCAGGAACCTGTCAGCATTTTCCGCCGTATACTTCTCGCTCCTGATCTCGGTGCTGATGCGGCCATCTTCTTCA
>JBFKJL010000048.1:0-12284 GCA_041631795.1 Saprospiraceae bacterium
CTTCAAAATCGTCTCCGAGGTCCAGTGCAATCGGGCAGCAATTGACGGGAGCCGTAAAAACGGCGGGTTCAGTCGTTTTGCAGGAGGCATCATCCGTAAATTCAATGGTCACATCCACCCCTTGACCATCGGATAACAAGCCAAACAGGGTGACTGACTGTGGGCTCGATGAAACCGGGAACATTTGCCCATTGACGATGATTTCTCCTGTTTCAGGAACAGTTTCATATTCAAAGATCAATTCTTGCGTATATGTATTTGTGTTGGGATCACATGTTGATTGGTTGCCGGGCGTGATTGACAGGATGGTGCATGTGGAATTGACAACCAGGGGTTTGCTGTTCAGGCTGAGGCCGATACAGGAGCCATTGGCATAAATATCGTCAAGCGTCATCCCTGCCAGGTTATCAGGATTCACATCATCCGGGGGCGAACTTCCACCCACTTTATACGTCATTGCATACAATTCATATGTGCCGGCATCAAGGGCAGTAAAGTCACCTTCGGGGTTGACAAGGTCGACTGTGTTTGTCGCAGTATTCAGGGCTATAAATGTCAGGGCGTAGTCCGGGTTCCCCTCATCCATGGGCACGAGGAAGCCAGGCCCTGAGATATTCGATACCTCAGCGAATACTGTTGCTTCCAGGGTCCTGTGGTACACCAGGATATAATCCGTGCAGGCGTCAAGATTTGCTGTAAAATTGGGGTAGGGGGCGAAACCGCCTCCACCGACTATGATGGCATTTGATGCCACAAATGAAGGACAGGGATTGTCTGGATTGAAATTTGCGGCTTCGTAAATCGAATACACTTTGATGTCGTTCTCTTCATTGACTGTCACATCGAACTGGTATTCACCGGATACAGTAACAGAAAAGGGTTCGGTTTCATACCTGTTGTTAAATCCCAGAAGCTCGCAGTTGCCACTGGAATTGGACATCGTGATCGGCATAACGGGGGCGTTGTTCTGCACGCTCATTGAGAATCCTGTTGTTGGCACGCCACGGACAGCCCCGAGGTTGAAGTTTAAACCGGGGTCACCGTTGTCGTACTCTTCAGGGGCGGTATCACAGAGGTAGGTTGATGGGGCAAAACATGGAGAGTTTAACGTAAATGTGTTGTCTGACATGTCGTAAAACTGGAAACACTCATAATCTGTACATGAAATTTTGATGCGCGCATGCTCATTGTAATTGAGATTGTTGGGGACCGTGAAACTGAAACTTTCTGCCATGAATGGATAGTCCTCCGCAAGGGTGAATGGGAATGTCAGCCCACCATCAATGGAAAGTTCGATCCTGACATTATTACAGGCATCAACGGCTTCGTCCGTATCCCAGGTAATGGTCTCCTGGGCGCCTACAAGGAGGGTCTCGTTGCCATTCGGGTAAAGCACTTCAAACGGACCATCACTAAGCACGTTGATAGAGATCTCGTCCCAGTGGATACCGCCGCCGTTCGGATTGTTGTCCCGGACTGTCAGCCGCATGGTTAATTCTCTTGAAACTCTTGGAAGAACATCAAACGGATCATTAAAGTTATTGACAATATTTCCGGCCCTGGGGAAGTACCTGGTTGGCGATGTGGCGGGAGGGAAGCTTCTGAAAATGGGGGCCCGGTTATTGAACCCAGCCGGGAAGCCAATGATGCCCTGTGTGGGTGTGCCACTGCCATCTTCATCGTACTGTTCCCAGCAATAGGTCAGGTCATCTCCTTCCATATCCGTACCCATTCCCGTGAGAAAAAATGGCGTATCCTTTGGCAGGTTGAGGGTCGCTCCACAGGGATTGGCAATGGCGACCGGGGGCGTGTTGCCATTGGGCGTATTGTCGCTGCATGTGCCCTGGTTGTCAAGGTAGGAGGTGATGCGATCCACACTGTTTACATGGAAATAATTATCTGCAGTCCCGCTTGACGGGACGTTTTGTTCATCAAAACACAAGCCGTTATAAGACATGATCGTCGTCCCACTTCCAATTTCATAGGCAGTGGTCGCCGCAATATTGTCGGTACAACTTTCCCCGTCGCCATTGAATGTATGTGTCGCGTTAAACTGGTGGCCGATTTCGTGCGCGACCAGAACGATCCAGTCATTGCCTTCATTATCAAAGCCACCGCTCCATCCCCGAAATTTGGGAATCGTCCCAAGAGCATTGCCGTTACACACCACCCCAAGTCCGGCAACACCGCCGGTAGACCAATTGTCGCCCGCCATATGCCGGTGAAAGACATGGCCAAAATCGTAAATTGATGATGTGCCATAGGCATTTTCTAATTCCTGGGCCGCCTGGGTTGTCCGATCAGACCCACCGGCATTGTCTGGAATAAATGGATCCGTAGCAGGGTCCGTATATCGCATTGCAGGTGGTGGGAAAAAGAGCTGGAATGAAACGCCAAATTCATTGAAATAAATGGCTTCCACAGCATTCATAGTGGATGTGATCAGGGCATTCCAGTTGCCGTTATTGGCCATGTAGAATTCCCCGGTCCAACTTGTCGCCAGGAAAAACTTGCGGTCATCCTCACCAATGGATTTCTCTGGCATAGCCTCTTCAGGCAGATCATTGACCGGGGTCACAGAGTCTGTGTCATAATCTATTTCATGATTGACATTGCAGGCGAAGCCATCCTCCTGCGTTCTGTCCATGCCTTTTTCCAGGATATACGCTTGCGTGGCATCGTCCCTTGGAAAAATACTGTACATGGAGCCTTTGTGCACACAAAAGATGTACACTCCGGCAGCACTTGTGGTGAGTGCGCCATAGTCGCCGGCTTCCGTACTCTTCAGGCGGTATGTGGAAATTCCATGAATGATGTCATTAAACTTCGGGTGAATGAGCTGGGTTTTAAAGGCTGTGAAAACACTGGTGATCCCTGTCTCGAGTTCAAGCTTGATCTCTGAATTGTCATTCTTCAGGGATTGAAGCAATTCGTTCCTGTCCAATTGGATTGATTTCCTGAAGTAATGGCCAGTCTCCTTCTCCTGGGCTTGTGTTTGTACACATATGAAAAGAGGCACTATAAATAGTAAGAGGTTCCTTATCATCGACACATTCTTTTATCGCTTCTAAAGATAAAGACTTCAATGAAGCGACAAAATTCTTTTTGATTTAATATCTTTTTCAGGACACCGGAAGGACTTTATCAATCGTGTCGACAAGACATGCATTGAGCCGATCAATCGCAAGTGACAAATTCTTCTGTGCCTGCTTTTTGTCATTCAGAATATGGGATACGCTGCGCAACTGGATACAGTTCAAGTCCATCATCTTGCATGCATAGAGAAACGCAGCGCCTTCCATCGACAAAATATCGGGATCATACTTCTTCAGGCTTGAGATCACCGCCATTCCTTCGCCAGGCACAGCATTAACTGAAAGACCTGTTCCTTTTAATGGAATCAGGTGACTGAGGATATGATGTGAATTATCTATCCAGCCATTGTCGTAGGGAAAGGTATTGGGATTGAGCAACTCCATATCAAACAGGTCGGTAAACTGATGGTCTGCCGTTGCGACACCCATGTCGGCAAATCGGTCTTTCGTGATATCGAAGATTTGTCCCGGGACAATGTCCAAACTCATGCCAGCACCGATGCCGGCATTGATGGCGATATCATAGGTCTTGATGTCTTCCAGGCGGGCCAGCCCAAATGCCATGTTGACCATGCCAGGGCCAGTGACAAAGGGATAGATAAGATGTCCGTTACAGGCATATTGAAAAAAATTACGGCGCTCAAACTTTTGCTCACAGTACTCCAGGAAGGGACTGATTTCGTAAGTCGTCGCTGCAGTGATGAGAATTTTCATGGTCTCTTATACTTTACGGAGACACCAGGGGTTATGCCCAGGGTTGTATTGTAGCTGTAGGCGCCATCAGTGGTCACAGAATCATTCCATATATATCCGATGCCCATGGTGAATACGCCCGGGTTTGTGTTACCGCCAATACGCGCATATAATTGATCGGCCAGTTTGAAATTGATGCCACCGGCGACGTTGAGCGCTTCATCTACCGTTTTTTCAACCTCGAGGATGACATCGAGATCGCCAGCAGGTTCATACAGGATGCCGATGCGCATTTGTGCAGGGATTCTGGTTGACTCGGTGATCTTAACTTGCTCCGGACTGAAAATATGGATGCCATAATATATGTCCTGTCCAAATCGGCCAAAAATGCCCAGGTCAAAAGTGACGACAGCTTTGTTGCCAAAATCATCGATACGTGTGTTGATAATGTCCAATTGTCCTGAAATCGCAAAGTTTTCAAGGAGTTTCTTCCCATAGGCCACACCGAATTTTTGCTCACTGTAGGCTTCAAAACCGTAGTTGTTCAATAATACACCGAAGTGCCCCAGTCGTCCCACCGGAAATACAAAGCCGGCCGTTACCGTGGTGAGGTCTTCGATCAGAAAACGGCGTTGAGTACTGGCGATCAAACCAAATGATTCCAGTTCTGTGGCTCCGGCAAAATTGTTCAATACAGCATCAAGCCCATTGAGCGCCACTCCGCTCCCTCCGACACCAAGGCTGAAAGCGCCACGATCAGCATTGAGCCCCAGCTGTCCAAAGATGGGCAGGTTGAAAACCGCGAGGATCAGGCATAGGAAAGGGTATTTCAAATTCAGGTGGTATTATGAAATGTGTGGCAAATTTGATTTCTTGCTTAATTTAGATTTTATTTGGCACAATGGCAAAGTTCCGGCAAAATCATCAAAGACAGGGCAGACATGGGCATTTCTTTTTGAGGGCAGTTGTGTTTACAGTGGTCCTGGTCCTCTTGTTGCTGTTTCTTTTCTACAATTTCAGTCATTGGAATGCCGATTTCAATAACGATTTGACAATTGTCACGGATGGAGATAATCTCGAAGCGACCGATCTGGCGCCTTACATGCCGGAATACGGTCAAAGCCAGCTTGTTCATCATAAATATTATTCGCTCGCGTATAATGAAGATAAAGAACAAGCCGACTGGGTGGTCTACCGATTGACCCGGGCTTCCCTAAAAGTTCCGAACGTGAAGCGAGAACGTCATTATGCTGCGGATTATAATGTGAAGACCAGGTCTGCCTATCATCGGGATTATACCCACTCAGGATATACGCGGGGACACCTGGCCCCTGCGGGAGATATGGCCTTCAGCGAAGAAGCCATGAAGGAGTCCTATTTCATGAGCAACATGTCGCCGCAGACCCGGGCATTTAATAATGGGGTGTGGAAAGAGCTTGAGGAAAACATCAGGGATTGGGCGTACAGGGAGGATGTCCTGATCATCGTGACGGGTCCTGTTTTTGAAAGTAAAACGCCCAAACGGATCGGCCAAAACCGTGTCGCTGTACCCGATGCATTTTTTAAGGTTGTGCTCGACCAAAGCCCACCTGAAATTAAAGCCATAGGTTTTGTCATACCGAACGATGTGACCGACAAGCCGTTGGCGGATTATGCGATGACTGTGGATGAAGTTGAATCATTGACCGGATTCAATTTTTTTCGCGGCCTCGAAACGGGGTCATTCGATAAAGACATTGAAAGTGCCATAGATATCGGGCAATGGCCATTCAGTAAAAAGCGATATTCTCTCAGGGTGACAAGATGGAATCATGAGTAGAAACCAAACTGGTATACTTGACATTAGCGAAGGGCATCGACTGGTGGCCGGAGCTTTTGTGGCTGGCATCGTCCTGGTGGCATCTTTTGCCATGGTGGCCAAAACCATGATGTCCGTGGCTGTTTTTATCCCTGTTGTGATAATGTCAGTCATCTATTTACTTTTTGGATTCAGGTCTCCCCACAAACGATTTACCCGTCTTTTACCTTACTACCTGTGTGCCCTGTCTATCCAGCTCCTCCATTTTACGGAAGAATACCTCACCGGATTTACGGAGAAGTTGCCCGCGCTTTTGGGACAGGATGCATATCCTGAGGAGTATTGGATCATATTCAATATGGTTGCTTATGCCATATTTATTGCAGGTGCGCTCATCATATATTTCAGGATCCAAATTCTTTATGTCATCCCTGTCTTTTTTGTTTTTGCTGCCGTCATGCTGAATCCGGTCATCCATCTACTCCTGGCTTTAAACGTTGGCGGGTATTTCCCAGGGTTGTACACTTCAATCCTCTATATTATATTCATGCCGTTTGTGATGAGGGCTTTTTTGGCTTAAGCCAAAACACCCCTGGGCTTAGTTGCCATTTTCAAAATTCACGAGAAATTGCCTGTACTGTTCCCTGAGCGCTTCATATCGCCTGAATGCATCCTCGCCGGGCAATTGATCAGCTTTGTTGACAATGCCATACAGGTAGTTGATCTGCTCAGATAGTTGGGGTTGTGTGTATCGGCCTTTCTTCTGGATCAGGAGGTCATAGGCATCAGATGACTCCTCCTGACCTTTCAATATTTGGGCTTTTTTACGGACTTGTGTCAACAGATCGACAATGCTGATGGCCAGATCTTCCTGCATGGCAAGATCACTGTGAGAGACATCTGATGGTTTAATCCGCGGATCCCTCAGCAATTCTATATCATGGCTCATAAGGCGATCGCCAGCTATAAACTGGACCGTATATTTTCCAGGCCTGACCATAGGGCCGCCGCGGTATGCCCTGTCCTCATCTGAGTGCCATGGCCCTGAATGTGTCATGTCCCACCTGAACCTGTGCAATCCCGGGTACGTTTTCAGTTGATCAGAGATTATGACTATGTCTTCATTGGATATCATATCGTAGTATTGGTTGTCCAGTGATGTGTCCCTGGAAGAGAAGCTTCTGACCATCTTCCCATTTTCATCCAGGATATTCAGACGCGCTTGTTCAACATCTTCGTGGAGATAATAATCAATGATGACAGATGGCCTGGGATATGGGGGCGATGGCGCCACGGTCCTGCGATCAGAATATCTTTTTGTCCGGTACCTGATCGTGGGAGGTGTGGCAAAGAGCAGATGATCCTGATGTGATGTCTTGATTTGTCGCAGGGTATGGATGTTGTCCATAATCCAGAATCCCCGGCCCATAGTGGACAGGACGAGGTCATTCCTGTGGATCTTGAGATCAGTCACCGGTGTTATGGGCAGGTTGTTCTGAATTGTGCTCCAGGTGTCACCATCATCGAATGACACATAGATGCCGTATTCTGTCCCGGCAAACAGAAGGCCCTCTCGTTCAGTATCCTCTCGGACCACACGAACGGGATGGTCAGCAGGAATGCCATCAGTAATCAGTTTCCATGATTTTCCTTTGTCGTTTGTTCGATAAATATATGGGCGCCAGTCACCCAACTGATACCGGAGTGCCGTAAAATAGGCTTTGTTCACATCATGTACGGATGGCTCAACACAATCGATCCGTCCACCTGGCGGGAGTTCCTCAGGAGTAACATTTGTCCAGTTTAGCCCGCCATCACGCGTCATGTGAACAGGTCCATCATTGGCCCCGACCCAAATAAGCCCTGGTTGCAGGGAAGATTCCCTGATCGAATAGATGGTGCTGTAGAATTCTTCCCCGGTGATATCGTTGGTGATAGGACTCCCTGACCGCATTTGTCTTTCCGGTTCAAATGCCGTCAGATCGGGTGACAAGCGCTCCCAGCTTTTCCCTTCATTGGTTGTTTTCCACACATGCTGGGAACAATGATAGATGACAGATGGGTCATGAGGAGAAATATGAATTGGCGCTACGCGCTGAAATCTCTCGGGAAGGTCTTTAGTGTTGTGGCCATACATAAAATAGCCCTCCACATCGTAGCGCTTTTCCTGGCCTGTGCGTTTATTGTAAACACTGAAGCGGCCTTTGCAGTTGGCATAAACTATATCAGGGTTTTCGGGATGGGGAACGGCAGGGCCTGTTTCACACCCACCGATATCCAGCAAATAACCCGTGCCCCCGGCCTGGTGCGAATATGGTGGCAGAGATGGCACGGCTATAGCGGAATAATTGTCTTGTTGCCCGGCATAAAGCCAGTAGGGATACTGGTTATCCACCTCGACCTGGTACAATTCGGCTGTTGGCTGGTTAAACTGATGTGTCCATGTCTTTCCGCCGTTGAAGCTGATATTGGCGCCACCGTCATTGGATTGGACCATGAGATTGGAATCCAGGGGATTAATCCAGAGATCGTGATGATCACCGTGGGGCGTAAACAATTCTATCCATGTCTGACCACCATCATCTGATCTGTAAAAATCCTGCCCCACAGCATATACCTTTTGGACATTTTGTGGGTCGGCTACAATATTGGTGTAGTAAAAAGGCCGGTCGAGCAATTCGTGCTTGTTGGATACCAGCTCAAAATGCTCCCCGCGATTCGTAGACAGATAGAGGCCGGCCAGGGTGTCCCGGGCTTCGACAAGGGCATACAAGATGTTCGGATTATCCGGTGAAACAGCCAGGTCGATCTTGCCTTTGAATTCCGGGAGGCCGGAATCAATTTTTTGCCAGGATCCTCCTCCGTCAAGGGATCTGAAAATGCCATTTTCTTCACCACCACTGATAATGGTCCAGGGCTTGCGCTCCGCACGCCAGGCTGCCGCATAGATCATGTCGGGATTGTCGGGGGCAAGTTCGAGATCAGAAAATCCTGTGGTATCCGAAAGGAACAATATCTTCTTCCAGGTGGCCCCGCCATCACTGGTCTTGAAGACACCTCTTTCTTCATTGGGATTGAAGGCCTGTCCGATCGCAGCCACGTAAACGACATCCGGGTTTTCGGGATGTATCTCCACAGCCCCTATGTGGCCTGAATCTTCCAACCCGACCGCTTCCCATGTTTGTCCGGCATTGACAGACTTGTACATGCCCTTGCCGGCAATGACGTTGGACCTTAAGCCATCTGACCCGGTGCCGACATAAACGATGTCGGGATTTTCTTGGCAAACAGTTATCGCCCCGATGGATGGACTCCTGAAAAACCCGTCAGAGACATTCTTCCAGGTCAAACCACAGTCTGTCGTTTTCCAGACACCTCCTCCCGTCGATCCCATATAATAGGTCGATGGCTGCATGGCTATGCCGGCTACAGCTGTGACCCTGCCGCCCCTGTACGGACCGGCATGACGGAATTCCAGGGCTGAAAGGTCAAAGTCCTGCCCTTGTAATGCCGGACAAAACAGGATCATGATAAAGGATACATGGGCTGCAATTGATTTCATAAACTTTCATTTTGTTCAAATTTAACTGTTCGAATGAAAAGTTGAGCAAAGTGGCGGAGATTCAACCAACAAATATTCTTGGGAAATTGACAGGACGGAGAGTGAACATAAGTTTAAATTTGATGTCTAATTGTCCTTATAATGGAACGGATGTACAACAACGCCATCATATCAGCAATTTTATGGTTTTTATTAGTGGCCTTGTTTCAAGGATGCCAAAAGTCTGCGGTGGCAACTGATGTGCTCGAAGATATCGACGGAAATACCTACAGAACTGTGGTTATTGGAGAACAGTGCTGGATGGCAGAAAACCTGCGGACCACGCGATACAGCAATGGCGATGCCATCGCCAAAGGGCATGACAGCCTGCATCTTTGGGGGGTCGATTCTGCCAGTTATTATTTTGAGTACCCGGATGACAATCCCCTCCAGGAGAGTGATGCCCTCTACACAAAACTCAAGTCCGGGAGCCTGATGTACACATGGGCCGCCGCAACCAATTTTGAAAGCAACGGGTCCCCGGATGGGATCGTCCAGGGTGTTTGCCCGGACGGCTGGCATGTTCCCGGCAAAAAGGATTGGGAAGAATTGATCACATTTGTCGGACGGGATTCCGCTGCAACCAGGCTGAAATCTGCAAATTCCATGTTTTGGCAGCTTGATGACGAGGTCTTTCGGGGCACTGATGAATACGGCTTCAGCGCTTTGGGCAGTGGTGGTCGCGATTCAGCAGGAGCCATGTACATTTTCAACGCATTTGCGTATTTCTGGACTTCTACCACAAATCCATATGAAGACTGGCGCGTCGAAACACCTTTTTTAACGAGCTACAGTCATGAAATTCAATGGTTGGGATACAGCAAAACAAATGCATTTTGTGTCCGATGTGTCAAAAACAAGGAATGATGACAGGAAAAATATGCTCCATTATATGAAGAATGGCTGCTTTTGACCATTTGTCGGTAGAAGCGATTAATTTTGCACATTATGATGGAAATATTCAAAAAGTTCACGTTCGATTCAGCGCATTACCTGCCCAATGTCCCTCATGGGCACAAATGCAAAAATATGCACGGTCATACCTACCGTCTGACAGCTTACTTTTCGGGTCCACTCGACAGTGATCTTGCCTGGGTGAAAGATTTTGCGGACATCAAAGCAGTGGTCAAACCCATTGTTGATCTCCTTGACCACCAGGTGCTGAATGATATTGATGGACTTGAAAATCCAACGTGTGAAGTGATTGCCATATGGCTGTGGGACCGCATCAAACCAAAACTCCCCAACTTGTCAAAGATCGAATTGTACGAAACAGTCTCTTCAGGCGTCGTGTATACAGGTTTGAATGACATATGACAGGTATTTAGTGAGAGTTTAAGTCTGCATTTATCCCGTAATTTATATACCTTGAACAGGTTAGCCATTTATAAACCTCAAATTGAAAGTGATGAAAAGCAATCCGATAACTTCTCAATATATATTGAGTATCATTTTAATGGTCTTCATCTCCTTGGAGGTGCAATCACAGGTCTATATGGACCTTGAAGCCGGGGGAGATATGTCCTTTGAAGAGATTGTAGCTGAAACAGAAAAGTATTTTGATAATGTCGGCAGGGAAAAGGGCAAGGGCTATAAGCCTTTTCAGCGTTGGAAGTTTATGAAGCAACGCTCTTTGGATGCCAACGGATATATCGTATCTCCTGCCGAACAATACAAGTCCTACAAGGCATTTATGGACAAGTCCCCCAATCTCAAGGACAACTCCACACTCTACACGGAACTCGGTCCAAAATCCGCTGTGAATACAGACACCTGGTCCTCATCTCTCGGACGGATCTCTGCCATAGGGCTGGATCCCGGAGATGCCAGCCATATCATAGCCGGATCTCCGACGGGAGGCATCTGGCGAACCACAAACGGGGGTACGACCTGGACGCCCATATATGATTATGCAGCCAATATCGAGATCTGGGCACTTGAGATCAGTCACGCCAATCCGAATCATTATTTTGCCGGAACGGCAGCTGAGATCATTTATTCCACGGATGGGGGACAGTCCTGGAGTGCCGCAGCAACCGGGCCGACAAGCACGCAAATCAACACCATTGTCATGCATCCCAACAATGCCAGCATATTATTGGCCACCGACCGGTGGGGAGGCCAGATATGGCGATCGACGGATGCAGGAGTCAATTGGTCCTCGGTGCATGCCCCGGGTGGAGATACTTATGATATCGAGTTCAAGCCGGGCGATCCCAATACTGTGTATGCCTCAGGGGTTGGTTTCATTGCAAAATCCACGAACAACGGGGTTTCCTTCACCAACATTGCGGGAGGCCCATGGGGGAGTGGGGTCATCATGCTGGCGGTCACACCCAATGATGCCAATTATGTCTATGCCCTCCAGGAAACAGGCGGTGGTTATGATGCCACCTACAGGTCTGTAAATTCAGGCACGACGTGGACTACTCGTTCAGACAACTCCTCCGGTACGAACAATATTCTCACATACAATCAATCAAGTAGTGGAGGACAGGCACCCAGGGATATGGATATTGTGGTTTCTCCCACCAATAAAAATCACGTGTATGTCGCCGGTGTCGAATTATGGAAGTCTACGGATGGAGGGACAGGATTCACAAAGGTGGCAGACTGGCTTGTCAACAGTGCCTTGCCTTTCATTCACGCGGATGTTGACATCATGTATTATACGTCCAATGGCTTTTATGCCGGTACAGACGGTGGCATATTCTTGAGTATTAACGCTGCGACCACGTGGACTGACCTGACTCCTGGTATCGGTGTCAGGCAATTTTACCGTATTGGCGCTTCGCAAACAGAAACCGATCGCGTTTCCGGTGGCTCACAGGATAATGGGACCGGCGTAATAAAGGGAGGCATTTGGTTCGACTTTCTCGGTGCCGACGGGATGGAGACCTTTATTGATTGGAGCAACAAGGATGTCATTTACGGCAATGTCCACAATGGCGGCTTGTATAAATCGACAGACGGCGGAGTGACGGCATTTTTTACCGCTCAAACACCGGGTGTTACAGGAAGTGGCAATAATAATGGTGCCTGGGTCACACCCACCGAACAGGACCCGGCAAATGCAAACACCCTCTACCAGGCCAAG
>JBFKJL010000049.1:0-12207 GCA_041631795.1 Saprospiraceae bacterium
AAACTATAAACTATAAACTAAATAACTATTATTTCACACTAAACACACATTCGAAATGAAAAATATTTTTATGATCCTGCTTTTTGTCGGACTTGGCAGCACAGTCTTCGGGCAAAAAGACGCTGTAACCAAGTACTTTGACAAGTACAAAAATGACGACAGGTTTACGACAGTGTACGTCAGCCCCAAAATGTTCCAGATGATCGCCCAGGTGGCCCAGGAGGAATACGATGAAGACATCGTCGAAATGGTCAGAGAACTTGAAGGCTTGCATATCCTGACCACTGAACACAATTCTGCCCAGTTTTACAAAGAAGCCATTGCCACCATCAACACCAACCAATACGAGGAATTGATGACGGTCCGTGATGGCGGCCAGAATGTCAAATTTATGGTCAAAGACCAGGAGGGAGGCAATGTGGTCAACGAACTCCTCCTGCTTGTCGGAGGTGAAGATGAATTTGTACTGCTGAGCTTCGTGGGCAAGATCTATCTCGACAAGGTCGCCAAATTGGCCAAGAACCTGAATATCAACGGGGCAGAACATTTAAGGAAACTGGACAAGGAATAAAATGAACCACCGTAAAACCATTGGTCTGGCTATATTTTTATTATTGGGCTATAGCGCTGTAGCCCAATACAATACCCCGGATAAATGCATCAGTCACATCCGGGACCATGGCAATGGATGGGCCGTCACCGTCCCCGGCTGGCTCATCAAACTCGGCGGGAAGGTTGCCCAGAAAGGGATGGAGGATGAGGAAGGTCGAATGATCACTGAGCTGACTAAGTATATCAAGAAGCTCAGAGTCGTCGTCAGTGAGGACCTCCCTGAAGAATTTGACCTGGACCTGACCAATCTTTCACATATGATGGAAAATAAAGACTATGAACCCCTTGTCCAAGTCCGCGACAAAGAAGCAGATGTGAATTTATGGGTCAAAACAAAAGGGGATATCATCAGGAATCTCGTTGTGACAGTCCTCGGTGAAGATGAAGCCGTCATGCTTAACATGAAAGCCAAACTACCCATGCAAACACTCCAGGACATGCAATTCTTCAAAGATTATAAGGAAAGAGAACTCGGTATAACTCCCATTGATGATGGGCATCAGAGCTTACACCAAAGATAATACAAGGGCAAAGAGCAAATTCCAAATGCCAAATTCCAAATGCCAAATTCCAAATTGCAAATTCCACACTACAGCGCATGCCAAGGGTGGTCAGAAAAAAATTATAGACCGGGAATATCGGGATCCGTCTGGTTGCGCATCAGGTCTTCGAAGCTTTCACGCGTCCGGATAAGGTAATCCCGGCCTTCATGTATTAAAACTTCGGGTGGCCGGTAGCGACTGTTGTAATTTGAAGACATTGCATAGCTGTAAGCCCCGGCATTCCTGATCATGAGAATATCATTTTTCCGGACCTCACACAGGCGCCTGTCCGTACCAAATGTGTCTGTTTCGCAGATATACCCGACGACAGAATAGATCTTTTTCTTACCATTGGGATTTGAAATGTTTTCGATCTCATGCCAGGCATCATAAAACATGGGTCTGATGAGGTGATTCATTCCAGAATCTACGCCCACAAAGGTCGTTGCTGTTGTTTGTTTGATAACGTTGGTACGCACAAAAAGATAGCCTGCTTCACTGACGAGATACTTGCCTGGTTCAAACTTTAATTCATACGCCCTGCCCATTTTCGTGCAAAAAGCGTTGAACATCTCGCTGAATTCATAGCCAAATTCCCTTATGTCTGTGCTGAGATCATTAGCCGAATAAGGGACCTTGAATCCAGACCCAAAATCGATGAATTCAACAGTTTCGAATTTTTCGACGACATCGAGAATGAGCTGAGCAGCCTTGATGAATATCTCAGAATCAAGGATGTCTGACCCGGAATGGACATGAATACCATTGACTTTTATATTAAAACTTTTCACTATGCGTTCAACAAGGGGAACCTGGTGGATGGATATGCCGAATTTTGAACCAATGTGGCCGACGGATATTTTCCGGTTTCCTCCCGCCATCATATGCGGATTAATCCGTATACAGACAGGCACATGAGGAAAAAGTGCCCCGAAATGTTCCAGTATATCGATGTTGTCCACGTTTATGCGTACGCCTAGGGCCACGGCCTCATCATATTCCTTTTCTGAAATATTGTTGGGAGTAAACAGGATATCTGCCGGATCAAAACCCGCGGCGAGGCCCAGTTTGATCTCCTGGATGGACACGCAATCGAGGCCAGCCCCCAGGCTTTTGAATAGTTTCAAAACCGACACGTTTGACAACGCCTTGCAGGCGTAATGCACTTTGAGCTTTTGAACATCAAAGGCCTTGCAAAAATCATTGTAGCGGTCCACGATGACCCTGCTGTCGTAAACGTACAATGGCGCCTCATACTTTTCTATGAGTTTCCGGATGGGTATTCCCTGAATATTCTCCATGTCAAAATTTGATCTGCAAAGATATAAGATCATTGTAAATCAATATCTTGTCAGTCTAAACCAAATTTCATGAAATACCTGCTTATTTGCCTCTTCATGGGACTCGTCCCACATCTGTCTGGCCAGGACAACCCCGTCAAAGCCACACCAGGAGAAATGCGACTGGACAATGCAACAAAACGGAGCATTGTTCTGGATGAATCGCTTGTAGCCCATATCCCGTTCAGAAATATAGGACCGACCATATTCAGCGGCCGTGTCTCGGCTATTGCTGTCCATCCTGAAGATCCTTCCATCTTTTACGTCGCTTATGCCTCCGGGGGCTTATGGAAAACGGAAAACAATGGCACAACATTTACTCCCCTCTTCGATTCGGAAGAAGACATGACCATTGGCGCTCTGGCCGTCGACTGGTCAGAAGGCATCATTTGGATTGGGACTGGCGAGGTCAATTCGAGCAGATCCTCCTATGCCGGTACTGGCGTCTATAAAAGTGCAGATGACGGGGATTCATGGACCTATATGGGATTGCCTGATTCTCACCACATCGGAAAAATAATCCTTCATCCACAAGACAGCAATATTGCCTGGATAGCTGTCCTTGGTCATCTGTACAGCCCAAACACAGAGAGAGGATTGTACAAAACAACCGATGGGGGAATGACCTGGACGCAAGTCCTTTACATTGATGAAAACACTGGTGTCGTCGATATGGTCATGGACCCGGGCAATAGCAATATCCTGTATGCAGCCGCCTGGCAAAGGACACGTCGGGCCTGGAATTTTGTGGAATCGGGAGTCGGATCAGGCATTTACAAAAGCACAGATGGCGGCAATACCTGGACACACCTCAATACGGGTGATAATGGTTTTCCAGTCGGAGAAGGTGTCGGCCGGATTGGATTGGACATCACAAACGCCGGGGGCAAAAACAGGATATACGCGTTATTGGACAATTACAACAGGCGAGCAAAAGAAGAGAAAACAGAAGATGGCCTTGTCAAGGACGACTTCAAATCCATGAACCTTGAAGGATTCAAAGCCATAAGTGAAGAAGCCCTGGAAACTTATTTGCGGGACAACGGTTTCCCCGAAAAGTATTCAGCTCAAAAGGTGATGGATATGGTGAATGAAGGGGCTGTTGAGATCAGCGACCTGGCCACTTACCTGGAGAATGCCAACAGCCTTTTATTTGACACACCTGTCATCGGTGCCGAAGTGTACATGAGTGAAGATGGCGGGATGACCTGGCGAAAAACACACGAGGACTACCTGGACAATCTCTACAATTCATACGGGTATTATTTTGGCCAGATCCGTGCCACGCAGTACGACCCAGATGTCGTTTACATCCTGGGTGTCCCCATCCTCAGGTCAGATGATGGCGGCAAAACATTTACAAATATCAACAAACCGAACGTCCATGCCGACCACCACGACCTTTGGGTCAACAATGCACGCCCCGGGCATATCGTCAACGGCAATGACGGCGGGGTTAACATCAGTTATGATTGTGGTGAAAACTGGATCAAATGCAATAACCCTGCTGTCGGACAGTTTTATTACATCACGGTTGATATGGACAAACCTTACAACGTTTATGGCGGCACCCAGGACAATGGCGTTTGGGTAGGGCCAAGCACCTACACATCCAGCACACGATGGCATTCCATTGGAAAATACCCTTACACATCGATCATGGGTGGAGATGGCATGCAGGTCCAGGTTGATTCCAGGGACAACAATACAGTGTATACCGGTTTCCAATTTGGCAATTACTTCAGGTTGAAAAAAAATGGAGGCCGCAGAAATTATATCACACCAAAACACGATTTGGGCCAGCCACAATACAGGTGGAACTGGCAAAGTCCCATTCACCTGTCCATGCACAATGAGGACATCCTCTATATGGGATCCAATATGCTCCACCGGTCCATGGACAAAGGTGAATCGTTCAAAGAGATCTCGGGAGATCTCACAAAAGGAGGCCTTCAAGGGGATGTGCCCTACGGTACATTGACGAGCATACACGAGTCCCCGCTGACCTTTGGCCTGATCTACGCCGGCAGCGACGACGGGTATATTCATGTCACACGGGACGGAGGCTATTCATGGACACGTATTTCTGACAATCTCCCCCAGGATCTTTGGGTTGCCCGCGTCCAGGCGTCCCAGCACAACGAGGGCACAGTCTATACCGCATTGAATGGGTACAGGTGGGATGATTTTACACCTTACATGTACATTAGCCATGATTACGGAGCCACATGGACAAGGATTGGCCAGGACCTCCCCTATCATCCTGTCAATGTGATCAAGGAAGATCCCAAAGATGAAAACATCCTCTACGTCGGGACTGACAATGGCGTTTATGTCACTATTGACGGCGGTCAGACCTTTATGGCTTTCAATGAAGGACTCAACTCTGTCCCGGTTCATGACCTCGTCATCCACCCGAGGGATGATGATCTTGTGATCGGAACACACGGCCGTTCGATCTACATTGGTGATATCGCACCCGTCAGAAAACTCGTTGACATCATGGATGAGGATATCTATGTGTTTGATGCAAAAGACATCTACCACAGGGATAACTGGGGCTCTCGGCGCAATGTATATTCCGAATACCGGACACCTGAAGTGTCCTTTGCCGTCTATTCATCGACAGCACGTGAAATCACTTTTGAAGTCACGACGGAAGAAGACACCTCTCTCGGGACATTTACGCATACAGCGCCAAGGGGAATATCTTTGGCATCTTATGACCTTACTTTTAACACGGACAGGATAAACGCGCTCAATGAGGCACAGGATGATACCGAGGACATTAAATGCGAGGTGGCTGATAATGGGAAGGCCTATCTCCTTCCCGGGAAATACCGTCTGAAAACGACAGGTCAAGGGAAAAAAACAGAAACCATGCTTGAGGTAAAGAAACGTGAAAACAGGTAATTTGCCATTGATTCAATGATTGCACAAAAGTCCATACAGGCAGTTCTCGATATCGCGCGCGTGGAAGATGTCGTCAATGACTTCGTCACGCTGAAGCGCCGTGGTTCCAATCTTATTGGACTATGCCCATTCCACGATGAGAAGACACCGTCTTTTACTGTTTCTCCCACAAAAAATATTTTCAAGTGCTTTGGCTGTGGCCAGGGCGGAGGTTCCGTTCAATTCCTGATGGAGCATGAGAATATTGGTTTTGTTGAAGCCATAAGGCAGCTGGCGAATAGATACAACATTGAGCTCGAAGAAACTTCTGCGGCTGATGACGACGCCTTTTTGGAACAAAAGAAAAAAGAGGAGAGTTACTACCTTGTCAACAATTTTGCCGCCCGTTACTACGAGGACAACCTTTTCAATTCCGACCTTGGGAAGGCCGTGGGCCTAAGTTATTTCAAGGAACGCGGTTTCCTGGAGACCACCATTAAGACTTTTAACCTCGGTTTTGCCAAAAATGTAAAAAACGAACTGACGCAAAAGGCCAAAGAAGCGCAGTACAATCCAGATTACCTGAAGGAACTCGGCCTGACCACTCAAAACGACTTCGATTTTTTTAGGAATCGTGTCATCTTTCCCATTCACAACCTTTCCGGAAAAATCGTGGCCTTTGCCGGCAGGACCCTCAGTTCCGACAAAAAGCAACCCAAGTATATCAATTCGACGGAATCTCCCATTTACAATAAAAGTCGGACCCTGTATGGCTTTCATCTCGCGAAAAACCCTGTACGCAAGGCAGACCAATGCATTATCGTGGAAGGCTATACAGACGTGATCAGCCTGTATCAAAACAGTATCGAAAATGTAGTGGCCTCTTCGGGAACCTCGCTGACCAATGGCCAGATACGCTTGGTTAAAAGATACACTGATAATATTGTGATCCTTTACGATGGTGATCCTGCAGGAATCAAGGCAGCGCTAAGGGGGCTTGATATTGGCATAGAAAACGACATGAATGTCCGGTTGGTCCTTCTCCCTGAGGGCCACGACCCCGACTCTTTCATACGCGAGAAGGGGACTGATGCTTTCCGCAAGTACCTGGAAGACGAATCAAAGGATTTCATCTTTTTCAAAATGGACCTTTTGCTCGAGGAAGCCGGTAATGATCCCATTAAAAAGGCCTCCCTCGTCACGGATATCCTGTCGACAATCGCCAAAATCAGGGACACGATCAAACGCGCCCTGTACATCAAGGAATGCAGCCATGCCTTTGATATCCAGGAAAGGGTCCTGATCAGGCAGGTCAACAAAATGATCCGTGAAGAGATCAGGCAAAAACGGCTCGAAGCCGAGCGTACAGAACGCCGAGAACTTCAGCACACCGAGCAGGATGTCGTTACGGAGAAAAAACGCCCCATACCCGGCATTTTCCGCGCGACAAGCAAGGATGAGTACAAGGAAAAAGATCTGGCCAGGATCGTGATTGCTTCAGGCGAAAACCTCATCGAAGATGAAGAAGGCGTCATGTCAGTCGCCGAATATATCTTTACCAACATCTTCGAAGTCATCGAATTTTTTGAGAATGTCATGTACCGGGACATCATTGAGGAGGCATTTGAATTTATCGAACGGGGTGATAAAGGATTGACCAATTATTTCATCCATCACACCGAAAAGGCAGTAGCAAAGTTTGCGATCGATGTGCTTAGCCCAAAGTACAATTACGCCAGTTGGGAAGAGCGCGGCATTTTCCTCCAGACCCAGTCTATGCCAGACAAGAACTTCCACAAGGACAGTTTTCAGGCCATCCTTCGTTTCAAGCTCAATAAAACGCAATATATCATTGCCCAACTCAAGGACAGGATCAAAACCCTCGAAAAGGAAAATTCCGATGACATTGGTGTCACCCTCAAGGCATTAAAACAAATCCAGGAAGAACGCAAAAAGATCGCCGATCAGTTGGGGACGATTGTCCCGTGACCTGTGAAGGATTAAAGACCTTTCCTATGGCTAATGGCCATGTGTCCCTACTTTATTTTATATATCAATGCATTTTGAAAAGTGAATCTCAATGAATTCACTCATAAATGGCATTTTCTCATTGGTCAGATAATTAATCTATCTTCATGATACATTTAAAATGCGTCGGTTTCTGCTGAGCAAACCTATTGGTACAAACTTGCAAATTGGACAATGCCTATTTATGCGCTCAAGATGTTTGTACTATGGATACCAACAATTATGAAATAGAACCAGGGACACTTTTTTCGGAAAGCCTGATCTGGCAACTTAACAGGGATTATTATAATGAGGCGGGCATCAAGGCCTGGAACACGGATATTGTGCCTCATCATATCAGCAGCAATTCTTCCGTAGCGAAAACGTATGCTGAAATGATATTGGCATTACTGAAAGACCTTGCATTGCAAAAAAAATCAAAACACGTTGTGTATATCCTGGAATTGGGCTCGGGGCACGGCAGATTTGGATTTCACATCCTCAAGCACCTCGATAGGCTTGTCAGTGCTCAAAATGAAATTTTACCTCCTTTTTGTTATGTGCTCAGCGATATTGTGGAAGAAAATTTATCCTTCTTCAGTGATCATCCAAAACTCCAGGATTATTATCAAAGAGGCATTTTGGACCTGTCGTTTTTTGATGCCAATGATAGTAAAGAATTGCTCCTGCGCAAATCGAACAAAAAGATATCAATCGGCGACCTTGAGCAGCCGGTTCTGGCAATTGCCAATTATTTTTTTGATTCTTTGCCAAATGAGCTCTTCTTCATACAGGATGATGCTTTATCACGTTGTTCCGTCGGCATAACCTCAAAGCGGGATCCCCTGGGAATGTCCCCACTAGAGCTGATCGAAAATATGGTATTGACATATTATAAGACCGATGTATTTTCCCCTGTTTATGAAGACGATGCCTTCAATCGAATACTTGATGCGTATCGCCATTTCGGTAAGCCCACGTACATCTTATTTCCAAAAATGGCCATTGAATGTTTATCCAATATCAAAGACTTGTCACAGGGTGGTTTGATATTACTGACCATGGATAAAGGATACAATAAAATGGATGACCTGGAGGGCCACAGTGAACCCGACATGGTAAAACATGGCAGTTTTTCGCTGTGGGTAAACTTTCATGCATTGGAGCAGTATTGCCGTCAAACAGGGGGGACGGTTATGTGTCCTGAATATTCCAATTTTAGTGTCCACGTGGATTGTCTCCTGTTTACACCCGAAAAGACTGATTATGCCCAATTGGGGCATGCTTTTAATAGGCATGTAAACAACTTTGGTCCGGATGATTTCAACAGTATCAAGCAACTGGCCTATTTTAATGTATCGAGACTGAAAATAAAGGAATTGATCGCCTTTTACAGGTTGAGTGCCTATGACTCGACCATATTCATTCAATTGCTTCCGAGGCTGAAAGAGCTTTCAAAATCCATCACAGTCAAGGAACGGGTGAGACTGGCACAGACCTTTGACCTTATTTGGGAAATGTATTTCAATATCAATGAGTCATTTGATTTATCCTATGAGCTGGGTGGCTTATTGTACGATCTGGCTTATTATGAGAAGGCTTTGAATTACTTTCAATACTCGGTGGATGTATTTGGCTTGACCGCTGATGTGCGCTTTAACCAGGCGCTATGCTATTATCAATTGAGAGAGGACCAACTTTTCTATAACACGCTGAATGACGCCAAAGAAAGTTTTCCCAATACGGACATCTTCGAGCGCCTGGAAGGTTTGGATATGGCTTAGGGTTCAGGAATTGATCCTTAGGAACTGCATACATTTCTTTTGTTTTAAACTTGATCCGTCGATATAGTAAAAACTTCAGCCTCAATATACAATTGTCTTGTGATCACAACCAGATCGACGATCATACTATGGAGTGATGACCATACCAATATTTTAAGGACTTCAATTGCAAGGGTGCAGACGCAGTTGCTGTGCCTTTACCCACTTTATTATTTTCTGCGTCGACATTAAAAGTGGAGCTAAATATGATGGCACTTCCTTCAATTTCAAGATTTTGTGAAATAGCATTTGAATTTGTCAGGAAAATAAATTTTACAAGGAAAAAATAAAAGACCTCCATTGGGCAGTATTGGATCCCTTATGTTACCCATAAAAATTCCTGAATGGCAGAGACCACGATTAAACAAGCCATAGCTCTCATAGACCATATCTGGTAAGGATTGGAATGATCAGTTCCTATCTCCTGGGGTCCTGAGTTGCTTCACCAAATCACGACTTTGTCACCCCAGCCTGTTCACACAATTCAAATCCTCGAAAGCTTCCGCCATCCTTTTCTTGAAGGTTATTTCTCCTTCCCTGAGCCATTTGCGCGGATCGTAGACCTTTTTGTTAGGCTTGTCGTCACCTTCAGGATTGCCGATCTGCGTTTGCATATACCCCTTTTTGCTTTCGTAGTAATCGCGCACGCCGATCCAGTAGGCCCATTGTGTGTCCGTATCGATATTCATCTTGACAACGCCGTAATCGATCGCCTCCCTGATCTCAGCCCTGCTGGATCCTGACCCACCATGGAAGACAAACTTGATGGGCCGGTCGGTACCCGTATTGAATTTCCTGGCAATATATTCCTGCGAATTCTTGAGAATAACCGGCTGAAGATCTACGTTGCCGGGCTTGTACACGCCATGAACATTGCCGAAAGCTGCTGCAATCAGGAACTTGTTGTCAATGGCGGACAGGCGCTCAAAAGAATACGCCACTTCCTCGGGTTGTGTGTAGAGTCGGGCATTGTCAACCTCTGTGTTGTCCACACCGTCTTCCTCACCGCCAGTCACACCCAATTCCATTTCAAGGGTGATGCCGACGTTTTTCATCCGTTTAAGATAGTCACAGCAGATATCCACATTCTCTTCGAGTTCTTCCTCTGAAAGATCTAACATATGCGAGCTGTACAACGGATGTCCGTACTTTTTAAAATGCTTTTCACTCGCATCCAGAAGCCCGGAGATCCAGGGCAGAAGTTTTTTGGCGCAATGGTCTGTGTGCAGGATGACAGTCGCACCATAGGCTTTGGCCACATTGTGTACATGCAAAGCCCCGGAAATACCACCCAGGATGGCGGATTGTTGATTGTCATTGCTCAATCCTTTACCTGCAAAAAATGACGCTCCCCCGTTTGAAAACTGGATGATGATCGGAGAATTGACATCGCGGGCAGTTTCCAGAGCCGCATTGACAGTATTGGTGCCTACCACATTGACGGCAGGCAGGGCGTAGTTGTTTTCGTTGGCGTGATCTAGCAGAGCGGTCACATCGTCGCCCCAAAGCACACCAGGTTTGAATAATCTTGACATATCTTTTTTTTGATTAAATAATTTCTTTAACAGCCAGGTAGCGTTCTGCATCAAGGGCGGCCATGCATCCCGTGCCAGCAGCAGTCACTGCCTGTCTGTACACGTTGTCCTGGGCATCCCCACTTGCAAAAACGCCATCAACCTTGGTATGGGTAGAATCCGCACCTGTTTTGATATAGCCACTGCCATCCATGTCGAGCCAGTCCTTGAATATTCCTGTGTTCGGCGTATGCCCTATAGCCACAAAAAATCCTTTGGCATCGATCGTGCTCTTTTCCCTGGTCTTGTTATTGATGACCAAAACACCTTCAACCTCGTCCTCTCCCAAGACTTCAACAGTTTCCGTATTCCAGTGGATGTTGATGTTTTTTGCATTAAAAACACGCTTTTGCATGATCGCAGATGCTCGGAATTCATCACGTCTGACAAGCATGTGGACTGTCGGACACAATTTGGAGAGGTAGAGCGCTTCCTCGCATGCGGTGTCACCGCCACCGACAACGATCACATCCATACCCCTGAAAAAGAATCCATCACACACAGCACATGCAGACACCCCCTTGTTCATAAGCTTTTTTTCTGACTCCAGGCCCAGCCACCTGGCACTGGCGCCTGTGGATATGATGACAGTGTGAGTTTCAATCGTTTCCCCGGCCTCGGTGACAACTTTGTGCACAGGTCCCGACAGATCGACTTCCGTAATCATCTCCGACTTGATCTCTGTGCCAAAACGCTCGGCCTGTTTTCGGAAATCCTCCATCATTTGAGGCCCCATGATGCCATCCGGGTAGCCCGGGTAATTTTCCACGTCAGTGGTGATCATCAACTGTCCTCCCGGCTCTTTTCCTGTGAATAGCAATGGTTTCATGTTGGCCCTGGCGGCGTAAATCGCCGCGGTGTAACCCGCAGGTCCAGACCCAATTATCGTGGTATATCGAATTCCGTTCTCCATTCGTATAAAATTGATTGCAAAAATATAATTCTTTGACTATAATTGTTCAATTCATAAAAGGTTCATTTGAGAAACTTTACATATTTAACAATACGTTATAGCAAAGAATAAAGAACAGCCCTCATGGCGGACCTAACCATCCATATTTTCAGTGCCCTGACGCTATTATTTGTCCTAATCCTCGGTTTTATAACAACATTTAAAACTGTCAAATGGCTACTTCCAGCCATCGTATTTTACGGATTGACATTATTTTGGAATCACCCTGGGGCATTGGTTCTACACGGAAGCATCGAACTGATGTCAATTGCCGTGCTGGCACTGGCTTTCAAACTGACTGATTCGCGATTTTTTCAATTGTTGCTCCTCCCTGCTGTATTTTACCTGTTCATCAGTACCCATAATTTTTTCTTTCCCCATACTCCTTCTTATACCCAAAATCTGGATGAAGACGGGGAGCTGCTCATAGAATTTGACTCGCCTGAGTCATTAACGGCATTTATC
>JBFKJL010000050.1:0-12027 GCA_041631795.1 Saprospiraceae bacterium
ATTTTTGCCCTCCTTTTTTAGTGTTGCTCACAGTTATGTTTTCTTGCGGGGATTATCCCTGGTTAAAACTTCATCAACGAGCCCGTATGCTTTGGCTTCATTTGCTGTCATCCAGTTGTCCCTGTCACTGTCTTCTTCAATTTTTTCAAATTTCTGGCCGGTATTGTATGCCAGGATATTGTAGAGTTCCTTTCTCATATCCTTGATGAGATTGTAGGTGATTTCCATATCCGAGAATTGTCCTTGCATGGCCCCTGAAGGTTGATGGATCATCACACGGGAATGTTGTAAACACGTCCGTTTCCCCTTGTTTCCTGAACTGAGGAGAACCGAACCCATGGAAGCTGCAAGACCAGTGCAAATTGTGGCCACTTCAGGCGAGACATACTGCATGGTATCATAAATGCCCAAACCGGCAATCACGGAACCACCCGGGCTGTTGATAAACATATTGATGTCCCTCTTGGGATCAGTTGATTCAAGGAAGAGAAGCTGTGCCTGGACAACATTGGCGACGTAGTCATTGATGGGTACGCCAAGGAAGATGATCCTATCCATCATCAGCCTCGAAAAGACATCCATGCCGACAACATTGAGCTGTCTTTCCTCGATGACCTGGGGCGTAAATCCCGTTATGCCCGGAATCGCGTTAATGTGATCCACATGCTGCCGCACGGCATCTTCATGGATTCCCATATGTTTTGTCGCAAATTTTTGAAATTCATTTTTTGGAAACATAGTCTATAACTTTATTGTTGAGCTTTTGCATTCACTTCACGTACCTTCTCGAAAAAAACATCCTCACCTACAGATTTTTCCTCTATCTGAACGACGCCTCTAATGGCATCAAAAACTTTTTCACTGCTGATCTGCTCTACTGCCCGGTTGACCTGTTCTTTGTTTTTCATCAGGTTCATCACAGTGCTTCGTATCGTATCCTCCCCTGCATAAGGAGAATATTGCTGTACGAGCTTGACGAAATGTCTCAATATTTCATCTTCCTTTATTTCAACGTTGAATCTTTTAATAAGTTTATTTTTGATGATCCTCCACTTCAATTCTTTCTTGAAATTATTCAGTTTCTCATTGTCTTCTTCGGTCAGGTCCTTGTCGTCCGCGTAGGAAATCCATTTTTTAATAAAGTTTTCAGGCAATTCTACTGTGTTTGTGTCCATCAGCTTTTCCATGATGCTGCGATTGAGCAAATTGACCGATTCATTTGTGTAATAGTCACCGAGATATCCTTTGATCTTTTCCCTGGCTTCATCTTCACTTTTAACAATGTCCTTGCCAAAATAGCGATCAAAGAGATCCTGGTTCAATTCAGCATCAAAAACCCTGACAACATCAGTAATTTCTCCTCGGAATGTCGAATTGATCGTGTCCGGGTCTGTATCTTCCCCGGGTTTAAGAAGATATTTGACCACTGATTCCCTGGGCAGATCTTTTTCAAGGGTATATATATCAAAATCGAAAGAGTCCCCTTTTTTGAAGTCCTTTATCTCATTCCTGATGGAATCGACCCTGTCAAAAGAGATTGAGAATTCTGTTTCATGCCCATTTTCTTTGACATCGGAGCCATCGAGTTCTTTGGCGCTGATGCTGAGGACATCACCTGATGCCAGGCCATCATCGACACTTTTTCTTTCGCCCATCTTCTTTCTGATCCCATCGAGTTCTTCATCGATCATCTTTCCCGATATATCAAGAATAAGTTTCTCATAAACATCTGATTCATTCGCCCCCATTACTTCAAAGTCCGGCTGTATCCCGATTTCAAAGGTGTACGTGAAATCATCAAGATTTTGATGATTGAGCTCGGGCAAGGCATTTTCTTTTGAAATGATCGGTTCGCCAATGAGGTCCAGTTTTTCATCGACAATATATTGATCGAGATGCTTGGAGACCAGCCTGGAGACCGATTCCTGCAAGGTGGCACTGCCATACATTTTCTTTATTATTCCCATGGGAGTTTTGCCCTTCCTGAAACCCTTCATTTGAGCATCTTTCTGGATCTTTCTCAGTTCTTTTTCGAACTCACCGATATAATCTGACTTTTCAATCGTCAAGACCAGCTCAGCATTGAGTTTACCCAGTTCTTTTTTTTCAATTTTCATGCGTGGAATTTAGTTATGGATCATCTTACAGGTCAAAAAGATTTGGTGCGGGTGGAGGGACTCGAACCCCCACGCCTCGCGGCACTAGATCCTAAGTCTAGCATGTCTACCAATTTCATCACACCCGCCCCTGATTTTTTAAGAGGCACAAAGATAAAACCTTTTTAATTATGACCCAATATGTTTACTCAATAGAGATAAATTGCTACATTTAAAAGATAGGTAATATTGAAAAGACTATGCCGAGAGGAAAAGCGATAACTAAGGAAGAATACCTGATCATTGACAGGGCATACCGTTCACTATATGGCAAGATCAGGAAGAAATTAACCGATGAAGACAAGGTCAATCTCAAAAAGGCGTATAAACTCATTCTTGAGGCGCACAAATTCCAGCGTCGAAAATCCGGCGACCCCTATGTCCTTCACCCGATAGAAGTCGCCAGGATCTGTTATGATGAAATTGGTCTTGGTGCGACGGCCATCATCAGTGCATTGCTGCATGACGTCGTCGAGGACACAGAGGTGACACAGGAAGAGATCCTGGAGATCTTTGGCGATAAAATCGCCAACATCGTTGACGGCCTCACAAAACTGGATGGCACCTATAACGTGGAGAATGCCCAGGCAGAAAACTTCAAAAAGGTCCTGACATCCCTGGTTTACGATGTCCGGGTGGTGTTGATCAAGATGGCGGACAGGATGCACAACCTGAGAACCATTGGTCCCATGCCTCGGCATAAACAGCTCAAGATCGCCGCAGAAACAAGCTATATTTATGCTCCCCTCGCCCACAGGCTGGGGCTGTACAACATCAGGACCGAGTTCAATGATATCTGCATGAAGATCACCGAGCCCGACCAGTATTCTGAAATTGAAGCAAAATTGCAGGCGAGTGAAAATGAACGCAGCAAGTACATCAAGGAATTTATCCGTCCACTGAAAAAGAAAATGAATGACCTTGATATCGACTACCGCGTATTGGGCAGGTCGAAAGCAATTTCATCGATTTGGAACAAGATCAAGTCTAAGGAAGTCCCCTTCGAGGAGATCTATGACATTTTTGCAGTCAGGATCATTGCGGATGTACCGCTCGAACTTGAAAAAAGCATTTGCTGGCAAATTTATTCGATCATTACTGATGTCTACACGCCTATTCCCGAAAGGTTAAAGGACTGGATTACAACACCCAAAGGCAATGGCTATGAGTCACTTCACACCACTGTCATTGGACCAGAGGGAAAATTCGTAGAAGTGCAGATACGCACAGAAAGAATGGACGATATTGCTGAACGCGGTTTTGCAGCGCATTGGAAATATAAAGGCGTCAAAGATGACAATGATGTATATGACAAATGGATTAACAATATCCGTTCGCTCATGGACGCGCAGCATACAGACGCGCTTGAATTCCTGAATGACTTCAAAACGAACCTATTCAGGGAGGAACTCTACGTATTCACACCCAATGGTGACATGAAAATTCTTCCCAAAGGAGCAACAGCTCTTGATTTCGCCTTTGATATCCATAGCGACATAGGGTACCATGCCACAGCTATCAAGGTGAACAACAAGCTTGTCCCAATGGGATTCCAACTGTCCAACGGGGACCAGGTCCAGGTGATCACCAACAAAAATCAAAAACCTTCTGAACACTGGTTGAAATTGACAGTGACCGGAAAAGCGCGATCGAGGATCAGATCGGCAATGAAAGAAGAAAAGCGGATCAAGGGAGAGGTGGGGAAGGAAACCCTTCAGCGCAAACTCCGCAATATGAAAGTCGGATTCGAGGAAAACATCGACATGCTGGTCAAATATTTTGGCTTTAAGAGCCGGCCGGATCTCTACTTTGCAATTTCCCTGGAGCAGGTCAAACTCAGTGAACTGAAGAATTTTGATATTGAGGGCAATCGGTTGGTCAAACAGCGATCCGAGATCATCCTGGAGGAAAAAAATATCGCCACACCCGAAAAGACTAAATCCAAGTCAAAGGCCCATAAGGCGAATGTCCTCGTTGACGGTGAGAACGCGGAACAATACAATTACTCCCTGGCCAAATGTTGTAATCCCGTCCAGGGCGATGATATTTTCGGGTATCTGACTTCTGGCCACGGATTAAAGATCCACAGGGCAAATTGTAAAAATGCCACGCATCTCCTGGCCAATTACAGTTACAGGGTCTTAAAAGCCGAATGGGCCGGTGAAGTGCAATCAGATTTTGTTGTTGACCTCCAGCTGTCGGGTATTGACTCCGGTCCGGGAGTTATTCAGAACCTGACAAATAAAATTTCAAAACAGCTCGGTCTGAATATACGATCGTTCTTTATTGAAGGCAATGAAGGTTATTTTGAAGGTAAGGTCAGCCTTTTTGTAAAAAACAAAGATCAAATGAACGTTGTTATAAAAGAAATTAAAAAGCTGAAAGGCATATCTAATGTCCAGCGCATCATTAAGTAAAAGATTATGGTCATAGACGAACAGCACCTCGACCGGATTGTCAGTGAAGTCAAACAGATTTTTACCAGCTACCTGGAATCAAACGGGCACAGGAAGACTCCTGAGCGTTTCGCGATTTTGGAAGAAATTTACCGGCGCAATGATCATTTTGATGCTGAAGCGCTGTATGTCCATATGAAAAACCAGAACTACAGGGTGTCCAGGGCCACGGTATACAATACACTTGAAATATTGGTCAATTGTGATCTTGTAACAAAACATCAGTTTGGAAAGAACCTGACGCAGTATGAAAAATCCTATGGATTCAAGCAACACGATCACCTTTTGTGTATCGATTGCGGTAAAGTGTTTGAATTCTGCGATCCGCGTATACAACAAATCAAGACCATGATGGGCGAATTGATGAACTTTAAAGTGACCCATCACTCTCTAAACCTGTATGGCAAATGTAACGGAGCCTGTGAGAAAACCCAAAAGGCCTAATCTCCGGGCTCCTTCCCCGGGATAGGCGAATCATGTGGATCTTTACGCGGAAATCCAAGTGTTTTATCAATTTCATCAATGAGGTCTTCGGAAAGATGGTGTTCCAACTGATCAGCCTCATCGTGGATCTGGTCAGAAGATAATCCCATGGTTCGCACCTGGTAGGTTTCCCAAAGCCTGTGTGCCCTGACGAGGGCCGTGGCCTTTGCAAGCCCTGTTTCCGTGAGCCTGACTTTATCTTCTTCCACACTCACCAATTGCATTTTCTGCATGGATGCTGTCACCTGCCTGAGCTTACCAGGTCCTATGCCAAGGGCAACGGCAATATCTGTGGCACGCATGCCCTTATGAGCCGGCTTTTTGACAACCTGCCGAAGAACATCTTCTGTCAGGATCCTGAATTTTTCATGGCGGTTGGTCAGCATTTTTACAAACAATCCCTTTGACGGAGAGAAGACCAGGGCTAAAAAATAAAAGATGGTCGCCACAACGGTCATGGCTGGCCCGGGGGTGGTTTCAAGGAGGATGGCAAGAATGAGTCCACTGATTGCGGAGAGGACACCGATCACTGCGGATAAGCAAATGACGATTTTGAGCTTATCGGACAACAACAATGCTGTGGCTGCCGGGGTAATGAGCATGGCGACCACGAGGATAACGCCCACCGACCTGAGTGAAGCCACGATGGCAAAAGAAAGAAGCAACATCAGGAAGTAATGCACGGCTTTAACGGAAATCCCCATTGTCTGGGCGATTGTGGGCTGAAAAGTGGTTATAAAAAGATAACGGTAAAACACAATTACAGACAAAACGGTATAGATACAAATACCGGAAGTCAGGATAATGTCTTCATCTGATATTCCCAACACGTTCCCAAAAAGAAAATCAGTCAGGTCCAGGTGCACCCCTTCACTTTGATTCAACCACGAAATGCCCATGACACCCAATGAGAACATCGCCGTGAAAATGATACCAATGACGGCATCATTCTTCGTATACCCTTTTTGCTGAACCCACGAAATTATAAAAGCTGTCAATAATCCGGCTGCTGTGGATCCCAGGAAGAATCCCAGGGTGGAATACCCCATGAGGATGAAAGCTACAAATATGCCGGGCAGGACCGCATGGGAGAGTGCATCACCAATGAGGGACATGTTCCTCAGGACGATAAAACACCCCAGGATACCGCACATGACACCCACAAGCGATGATGCCACCAGCGCCCTGATGGCCCACTCTGAACTCATGATATCGAGAAATTCTGCCAACACAATTATTTTTGTAAATTTAAAACTATTTTTAGACTTATCTAAATTTTATCATATCAGAGAGAATCCCCTCCTTGATCGAATATTCTGAGAGTACAATCTTTTCAGCTTTTATTTTATCAATGACATACTTCACGATGACAAGTGTTTCGACGATCAGGTCGGCGCGCTCGGGCAGCATACCTTTCAGCGTCAGTCGATCAGCATGTGGCATGTCCATGACAATATCGAAGAGGTCGTGGAAATCGTGGACCATGATGTGATCCGAATCAATACCCTGGCCTTTAATTAGAGATTTGATGACTTCAAAAGGACCGGCAGTGCCGACGATGGTGGAAGGGTTATAACCAAGTGTGAAGACCTCCTGAAAGGCGGCGGATGTCTTATCCAGGAAGGCATAATATGCCGCCAAATCCGAGGAAGAGGGTGGGTCGCGGCGGGCAATTTGTTGCCGGAGCGTCGAAATTCCGCTTCGCAGACTATGGCTCCACAGTATTCTGTGGACATCGCCTATAATAAATTCATTGCTGCCACCCCCGATATCCATGATCATGTGGTCTTCGCTCAGTGCCAGCCCGCCGAACAGGACACCCTTGTAGATAAATTCAGCTTCCTTGAGGCCATCGATAATCTCGATGTTCAGCCCATAAAGGTTCTTGACCTCCCTGACAAACTGGAGGCTGTTGCTCGCCCGGCGCAAGGATTCAGTTCCGACCACCCTGACTTGTTTAACATCGTATTTTTCAAGGACCCTGAAAAAATGGCCAATCGTCTCAATGCCTGTTTTAAATGCCGTTGCTGGAATGGAAGATGTTCCATGACGGCCCATAAAGACAAAGCGCCGTTCAGCATAAAGTTTTTTAAGGGATAAGGTCGGCGCCTCAAACTCGGCGATCAGGAGATGAAATGTGTTCGTGCCAAGGTCTAGGACCGCAAGCCTGTTATTGTTGCTGCCTGGTGACATTATACGCCTGTGCAATTACAGATGAAAAAAACTGGACACCTTGCTCTGTCATTAAATTGGCATAGGTCGGATTTCCATTTACGATAAAGACATAGAACCGGCAACCCTCCTGGAAATAGATATCGGCTTCAAGGACGATCTCCCCCTCTATCTGGTAGAATTGTCTGCCAATAGGCTTGCACGCTGCCGGAATCTGAGGCATCGGCGTTGTAGAAATGTACGATAAATTGGTCTGGATCGCAGCTTTCTCGCTTTGAGACAAACTGAAAGGCATATTGTGAAATATATAATCTATCAACGTCACATCCTTGTACAAATTCACCATCAGGTCACGTGTTATGCTGGGATACCCTGGAAGAGCGTTGTCAGATTGTTCTGCGGTTGCTGCAGGTCTACCCTGAATGTCGGTCCCCTTGTTGTTTGTGGATGGTTTTTGCCCGCAGCTTAATAAAAGGCAGGCACACACGAATAAACAATATTTCATAATCCTCAATTATAATGCGAAATCCATTCTGAAAGTCCAAAAATAACTAATCAATCCGTCCCGTGTCAGGTTTAGGTTCTTGTACATTTTTACAAACGAATGTGTGTACCGAACTGTGGCGGTCCATCTGGAACTCAGGCTGTATGATGCGCCGGCAAGCACACTGATGTCATTGGTTTTAAAGTCTCCCGTATTCCCGTCAAAAAGCCCATTTGATGAAGACACATTGAAAAGGTAAGCATAAGACAAGCCAAGATGACCTCGAATCTTGTAATAATCCTCATTTTCAATATACCAGTCCTTGACTGATGCGTAGACAGGAATCTCCAGATAATCGAGATGCGTTCGCTGAATATCAGTGGCCTGTCCAAAAACGATCCTGTTTTGACTCCCTCTTTGGCTGTACAGCATCTCGAGGTTGGCCTCAAACCTGTCGTTCAGATCCACGGCGACCTTCATTCCACCGGAGATCCCGAGTTTATTGTAACCGGCCAGTTGATCCCCATCGATCTGGGAAGCTGTAAAACCCAAAACTGCTGACCCCTTGAATCTGTATTGGCTTTCACATGGAATTGTAAAAGTTACAATTAAAACAACGACACCCCAAAAAAACATATTATTAAAAAAAATCATATGACGAATATCCATATATATCAAATTATCTTATATTTGCTCCACAATTGAATAATATATGCCGCTAAAATACAGCAAATCTACACTACTTAATCTCGAACAGATCTTTAAGGAATCAGATTTCTCTGTGAGATATGAAAAAGGCAATTTTCATTCAGGGTATTGTGTGCTTCACGATAAGAAAATTATAGTGATCAACAGGTTTTTCGACCTCAAGGGCCGTATCTCCAATCTTCTTGAAATTCTGTCTGAAGTGAACATTTCAGAGAATGTCTTATCCAAGCGCAGCAAGGATTTACTGCATATTATTGAGAGAAGTTATCGCAGAGACTCTAAATTAGTCGCCTAAAAGGACTTCATTGAAAATCACCATATTAGGAAGTGGCACTTCTTTGGGTGTCCCCATCATTGGCTGTAAGTGTTCCGCTTGCCAGTCTGATGATCCGCGTGACAGGCGATTGCGCACATCGGCATTCGTAGAGCATCAGGGTGACAGGATCCTCATTGACGTAGGTCCGGATTTCCGCCAGCAATTTATTGACAATGCCATTGATACTGTCGATGCCATCCTTTTAACCCACGAACATCATGACCATGTCGGGGGTATCGACGACATCAGGCCAATCAACTTTTTACACAGGAAAATTGTCCCCGTTTATGGTTATCCCAGGGTTCTCAGGGAAATCAAAACGCGATTCAAGTATGCCTTCCAGGACGAAAAGTACCCCGGCACACCAAAACTGGAGTTGCATGCCATTGAGGCCCAGGTCACGCTGCCCAACACCCGCATCAGGGTGGTACCCGTATGGCATGGCCAGCTCAGGATCGCTGCATTTCGCATTGGTGGATTTGCCTACATCACGGATGCCAATGCCATTGATGATGAGGTCATCGCCCAGTTGCAGGACCTTGACATCCTCATCATCAATGCCCTGAGACAAAAAAGACATTATTCACATTTTTCTTTGGGTGAGACCCTGGACCAGGTCCGCCTTCTCAATCCCAGATCTGCCTACCTGACGCATATCAGTCATGACATGGGTCCTACGCGTTCGTGGGAAGGGAATTTGCCATCAAATGTTTATCCGTCTTACGATGGCCTGGTACTGAACCTTTGATATTTCTTGCATGTTCACAATTTTGTGTCTATGTTTATACATATGGGTAAATCTATTTTCGCTGTCATCATGGCGCTTATCGCCAGTTGTTCGCTTACCGGGCAGCAGACCCCCCACTTTACCCAGATTGCACTGAATAAATATGTCGTCAATCCGGCATATGCGGGTTTTGACAAATCGCTGAGCATCAATGCGACCTACAGGTCTCAATGGTCTGGCCTTGAAGCCAATCCAAAACAATTCAATATCAATGCCCATCTTCCGTTGTATTTCCTTAATGGCGGTGCGGGCATCAATCTTTCTGGTGACCAGTTGGGTACAGAGAAAAACACCCGGATCATGGCGTCATTCAACAGGGTTTTTACTATTCCCAACGGCGTCCTGTCCATTGCTGCGGCCTCAGGGCTTCATCACAAGCAAATCAACGGCAGCCTTTTTATCACGCCGGATGGCATCTATGAACCCGGATTCACATCACATATGGACCCAATTTTAACCGAAGTATCTGAATCAGCCATTGCACCGGTTTGGACGCTGGGATTGTATGTCGGCCACAGGTATTTTGAAGCGGGTCTTGCTGTCTCGGATCTTGGAGCCAGTGATCTGAGCTACGCGGGATTCACGTACAAGCAATCGAGAAACATCAACATGTACGCCCAGTCCCACATAGAGATGGGACCATATCTTGTCAGCCCATTTGCGTTTGTCAATACAAATCTGGGCGTTTGGCAAGCCAGTATTGGGACAATCATTAAAAGTGGCAATATTTTTGGAGGTGTAAGCATCAGGGGTTTTAACGAAAACTCCCTGGACGCTGTGTCGCTGGTAGGAGGAATACGGTTGAGTAAGTTTTATATCATTTCCTACGGATTTGACATCGGTCTTTCAGAGCTGAGAAAAGTGTCTGAAGGATCCCATGAAATTCTGTTAAAGTACAATCTGAATAAACTTCTGGGTATAGGCTTACCGCCAAAGATCATTTACAACCCCCGTGATCTGTAAAATGTAAAATCCTCACCTTGTGGAAATTTTGTTCCAACCGTATAATACAAAACCGTATTATTACGTTGAACTCATGCTAACATTTTTGGAAGCAGAGGCGATATTAATCTTAAAATTTTATTTTTTTTCTAGCACAACAAAAACTATTTTTACGCGTCATTTTATTGGGCATTGTAAAAATTGAGCAAAATCAGTTAAGAAAAAATGAAAATAACACGACTATTTTCTTGCAGCCTATTGGCTATCTTGTTATTCACATCCTGCGGAAGGGACGAATCGGGACAATTGACAGGCGTCCTGGACAGACCGGGCTGGAATGGCATCAATCCTTTTGGTATGGTCTACGTGCCTTCCGGTACGCTTCACATCGGTCAGAGTGACCAGGATGTCTTTACCACATACATCCAGAGGCCCAAGGCCATTTCGATCCAGGGATTTTTTATGGATGATACCGAGATCACCAATAATGAATATCGCCAGTTTGTCTATTATGTCAGAGATTCCATAGCTCACACCATCATGGGTGACTTCACTGAGGATTTTTACGGCAATGAAATACTCGACTGGGAATTTGACCTTGATTACCAAAGCGAAGATCTTGACGAGATGTATCATGAAGGGGATATGCGAATAGGAAACAAAAGGGAAATGGACACGCGCATGCTCAATTACAAGTATGAGTGGATCGACTGGCAAAAGGCTGCCCATTCAAGGGATATAGTCCGGTCGAACCTGATCAATGAGGAGGAAGTGAATGTTTACCCGGACACGCTTTGCTGGATCCGGGATTTTGCATATTCCTACAATGAACCATTCACCAGAAATTATTTCTGGCATCCTGCCTTTGATGATTATCCCGTAGTAGGTGTCACGTGGAAACAGGCGAAGGCCTTCTGCCACTGGCGCACATCTCACTGGGACAGGTACAGAGGCGAGAACGAACCTAATACCGAACAATTCAGGTTGCCCACCGAATCGGAATGGGAGTTTGCAGCGCGCGGAGGAAGGGATATTGCTCCATATCCGTGGGGGGGGTATTACATCAGGAATGCCAAGGGGTGTCTCCTGGCCAACTTCAAGCCCGGGCGTGGTAATTATCCAGAGGACGGTGGATTTTATACGGTGAAAGCTGATGCCTACTTTCCCAATGATTACGGGCTGTACAATATGGCAGGGAATGTGTCAGAATGGACTGAAACAGCATTCTACCCCAATGCATACAGCCATGTTCACGATTTAAACCCGGATATCAAGTACGACGCCCAGGATGATGATCCCGAATCCTATAAGCGCAAAGTGATCAGGGGAGGATCTTGGAAAGACATTTCTTATTATTGTCAGACTGGAACAAGAACATGGGAATACCAGGATACCACGAAATCCTATATTGGATTCAGGTGTGCCCTGACATTCCTCGGGCGGTCTATCAATGATTTTTAATTTGACCCAAATTATCTTTTTGGAGAAAACATCAACGATAATCTAATTAACTAACTTAAATA
>JBFKJL010000051.1:0-11757 GCA_041631795.1 Saprospiraceae bacterium
ATATATCATCAGCTATGCCCTGGAAAACAACGCCGAGGATCTAGAATTCCTGGAAAATCGGCTTTTAAACGAGGAAAAGCAAAAACCACAGCACGAGCGTTCTCCGATGCCTTTGAGGGAAAAGCTCAAATTTATTATTGATAATGATTTTGAGCGTCTGACCTACACTGAGGCTATCCAGATACTAATGAACTCGAAACCTAATAAGAAAAAGAAATTCCAGTTTGTCATAGAAGGGTGGGGTGCCGACCTTCAGTCAGAACATGAAAGATATCTTGTGGAAAAGCATTTTAAAAAGCCTGTGATCCTGACAGACTATCCCAAGGATATCAAGGCATTTTACATGCGCATGAATGACGATGACAGAACGGTAAGGGCAATGGATATTCTTTTTCCGGGAATTGGTGAGATTGTCGGTGGATCCCAGAGGGAGGAAAGACTGGAAGTATTGGAGAGCAGGATGAAGGACATGGATATTCCCGTGGAAGAAATGGACTGGTTTCTAGATACTCGGAGGTATGGAACGTGTGAGCACGCGGGTTTTGGCCTTGGTTTTGAACGCCTCGTCCAGTTTGTCACCGGGATGACGAACATCCGTGACGTCATACCCTTTCCGAGATTCCCCGGGAATGCCGAATTCTAGTCAGACCCTCAGCTTATGTCCCTGGGCCTTAAGCCAGTGTTCCTTCTTTTTGTAATCCGGATCAATATTCTCAATTATTGACCAGAATTTGGTTGAGTGGTTGAGTTCCCTTAAATGGGCCAATTCATGAATAATAACGTAGTCGAGAATTTCAGGAGGTGCAAGGAGCAGACGCAGCGATAAATTGATGTTTTTCCTGGCCGAGCAACTGCCCCAATTGGATACGTTATTCTTCAGCCGCACAGAATTCACAGTCTCCCCGTAATACTGCTCATTCAGTTCGTGAACGCGTCGAGTGACAATAGGAAGACAAATCTTGGCCAGAGTTTTTTGAACTGCATTGCGCCGTGCGTCTGCCTCGAACCATTCCAGTGTTCTTGGGATTCTGATGATGAGTTCCTTCTTTTCCGGTGTAAACTTGGTTCGAATATTAGATCCTTCCTTGGTTTCAAAAATCAGTCGCAGTGGTTCGCCGAGGACATGTAACACTTGCCGATCATTGTATTTTACTGGTTTGAATCGCTGGGCCAGGACCGGGTTCCTTTCAAATTGTTTGGCACACCAGGCCGTCAATTTTTCAATTTCCTGCTGGATCATTTCGGGTCCAAAAAAACGGGGAGTTCTAAGCATTACATGCTTCCTCGTAATTGAATACCTGACATTCATTCGTTTCTCCCTGATGATTTTCAGTGGTATCTTGTCACTGTTAATGTCCAGGAAGCGCAAAGGCACAGATTAGCCGAAGTCTTTTTCAAAATTGCGCATCACATCCACAAGGACTTCTACACTTTCAGCCGGCATTGCATTGTAAATGGAGGCCCTGAAGCCGCCTACCGAACGGTGGCCTTTAATACCCACAATACCCGCCCTGACACAATATTCGAGGAATGGTTTTTCGTGATCTTCATGGAGAGGAACAAATGTGGCATTCATCCTTGACCTGTCTTCAGCCATGACAGTTCCCTGGAAAAGCGGATTACGATCGATTTCAGCATAGAGCAAATCAGCCTTATGCTTATTTCTCGCTTCAATACCAGCCAAACCACCATTTGATTTGATCCAATCAAGTGTTAATTTGGTGACATAGATTGGTAAAACAGGCGGGGTGTTGAATGTCGAGTTCTTTTCGACATGTGTCTTGTAGCGCAGCATGGTGGGCAAATCCCTGTTGACCTGACCCAATATGTCTTTACGGACCAGAACCATCGTGACACCGGCCGGTCCGATATTCTTTTGAGCACCTGCATAAATGACCCAAAACCTGTTGACAGGTATTTTTCTGCTGAAAATATCTGATGACATATCACACACAAATGGAACAGGGGTGTCCGGCCATTCCATGATTTGGGTGCCACAGATTGTATTATTGCTCGTCAGGTGAACGTACTTGAGGTTTTCGGGGATTGTGAACCCCTTTGGGATATAAGTGTAGTTTTTGTCTTTGGAACTTGCCAGGACATGAACATTTCCGAATTTGGCCGCTTCTTTCATGGATTTTAAAGCCCAAGTGCCTGTGTCCAGAAAACCGACGGTCTCATTTTCATCCAGGAGATTCATAGCCGTCATATAAAACTGGCTGCTGGCGCCACCAGTGAGAAATAAAACCGCGTAGTCATCCGTGAGATCGAGAATATCGCGGACATTTTGAACAGCTGATTCCAGGACATCAGTGAATTCAGGACTCCTGTGGGAAATTTCCATTATTGACAGGCCCATACCCCTAAAGTCCATCAAGGCGGATTGGGTTTTGGCTTTGACCTCTTCCGGCAGAATGGCCGGTCCTGCAAAAAAATTGTGTTTTTTCATATCTGTTGTGATCAGATGGCAATATTAATACTTATTCATGAAGGAAGAAACCGCGGAATTTGGGTTTGAATGGAAAATGAAGAGAGTCATGTGCAACATTATTTAAGTCAAGTAATTGAAATTCAACAATCTGGTATGCTTTCATTGAGTTATCATTGCACAAGACAAAATCTATGTAAATAATTATCTATTTTTAGACCTTAAATTGAATCACTGTGAACGAACAAGTCATCAATCAAATCAGAAAGCAGGCTGATAATATTCCTGCCCTAGGTGCGTCCATCAAATTTGTTTTGGACGACAATCCCCTGTATATCGACGGAAACGGCGAAAAAAATGTCATTACTACTGAAGACAAGGATGCGGATTGTGTGATCATCACAACGAGTGAGACCATCATGAAATTAAAAAATGGGGAATTAAACCCTATGATGGCAGTGATGGGAGGCAAAATCAAGATCAAAGGGGATATGGGACTAGCCATGAAACTTCAGTCCCTCATCTAGGATCGCCATTATGATATAGAAGAAAAGACATGACCATGAAGCGCTACCTTTCCATGTTGTTTGCTGTTTTATTCACGCAGATTGCATTCGGGCAATTGCTCAATTACCAGAGGGCTTATCCTGCAGTGGACAGGCTGTTGTTCAATGTAAGCTCCGCGCCAACACAAGGGGGTGGTTTCTATTCGTTAAATGTCTACATCGATGCCGCCACATTTGATGTGGCTTTGCATTTATCAAAACACGAGCAAAAAGGAGACCTGCTCTGGGGAAGGGATTTCGACTTTGGTGAAACTGTGACCCCATTCGTGAATATTGACTTTTACAATATGACCACCACAGTCAATGATACAGTAGTGATAGTATTTGCCAATGGAGAAAATATTGGGGGAGATGATGAAAAGATCGCTTTTAAGATCGCTCCTGACGGGGAACACGTTTGGTCCTATTCATTTAAAAACAGTGAGGATTCCAATCTTCCTGCTGTGACGATTCCCGATATTATTTATGATGGAACCGGAAGACTAAACTACCTGGGCAATACCGGAACGGATGTATTCCAGGGCGTTCATTACAGTAAGATTGCGGAAGGAGATACTTCGATGAGTCTGAGCAAGACGTTTATTTCTTTGGACAGTGATGGGCTCCCAGTATGGTCGTTTTTGACTGCAGCGGATGCCAAAGTGGACAGTGGAATTGTATTTTCGACACTTATCGACACGTCCGGTCAGGCCGTTGGTGTGGTTAATCTCGATTCGATGGGCAATGTGACATCTGCTAACCAGTACAGCCTGGACTTTATCGACTACGATATGCAGGTCCTTGAGATTGTGGCCTTACCGGATTCGTCTACTGTTCAGGTAGGTATTGTTCAGGACAATACCCTGGATCTTCTGTTTGGGTATGTCATGATGGCTGATTCATCTGGTGCTGTGTCATGGGGGCGGCTGTTGTCAGCCTTGCAACTGCCGGCGATCCATGTTCCTAACAGTGTCACTTTGAGTCCGTCAAACGAGATTGTCGTCACCGGTAAAATGATCAATGTTGTTGATTTTACGACAAGTGATTACGCCGTCTTCTTTGATCATAACGGTAATGTCTTAAGACAATATCTCTATACTTCTGACAATTCCCTGTTTATTGATCCTTTTACAGGAAATGCCTTTTTCAGTGGCGAAATCAATCCAGCGCCGGATGGTGGCTTACTTTATTCTACGGTCGGTTTTGACATCGAAGAAAATGTATTTGCCCCGCTTATCATTAAAATGGACAACCAGGGAGCAGCCTTCTGTGAGGATACGCTGGACATTGAATTTGCCTCGGAATTGCTCTTTCAAAAGGACACATTGATCCTTATGGAAATGGACCTGGCATCCATGGATACGATAACTGTGACCGTAGATACTTTTGACAATTACCTTGTTCCGATTTTAACCTTGAAGGACACAGTCTATTGCCCGCAGGATCCAATTGCATTCCTTTTGGATGCCACCCTTGAAGATGCTGTGTCATATATCTGGGCAACCGGTGACACGACACCTACATTGCTGGTCACTGAAGAAGGTGAATACCCTGTGACAGTCACCCTGGGCAGCAATGTATGTTTTACACTTTGTGATACTGCAATGATCACCAAGCGCGATTTTCCTGAAGCAGGGATTCTGCCTGATCTTTTGGCATACTGCAATGACGGATTTGTAGATTTGACAGTTGCCTCAAACAATCCTGTGACTGAAATACTATGGTCCACAGGTGAGACAAGCCAGACTATTGATGTGGACATATTTACGAATTATTCCGTTACGGTCACTGACTTTTGCGAGAATACCGCTGTAGCCAGCATTTCCATTTCCGAGGATGATCTGCCTCAGCCTCCAGAAGTCTCGATCGTTCCTGACTTCATTCAGTTTTGTGCAAACGAGACTGTCGGACTTCAGGCAGCATTTATCCCGGATCCACGACTGACCTATACGATAGAATGGTCGACAGGTGATACGCAACCCCTGATTTCAGTGGCTACCTTTGCGACATATTCGGTGACTGTGACAGATAATTGCGGCGGATCATCTTCTGCTTCCATAACCGTGGCACCCGAAAATGTACCCCAGGATATTGAAATCACCATAAACACCATGTGCACGGATACGTCATTGCAATTGCAGGCAGTTTTTGACAATACGCCTCTGAGTACAATGTGGAGTACTGGAGAAATCGGGAATGCCATATCGGTTAATGACCCGGGTCTCTACACGATCACTGCCACCAATATTTGTGGAGATGAATTTGAAGCCGAAAGGACAGTGACGGACGCGGATATCATAGCGTGTTTTGATCCATGTCTCGAATATCCCAATGTTTTTATTCCGACAGGCCAAAACATTAATCCGGAAAATATGATGTTTGGACCGGTCAACAAATGCACTGGCTTCATTTCGAATTACGAACTTCGGGTCTTTGACAGATGGGGGACCAAGGTGTTTGAATCCATAAACCCTGACAACATGTGGAATGGACGTGTCGATTCAGACCTCGCTCCTGAGGGCGTCTACATGTTCTATTCAAAATATTCAGTCCTCGAGGAAAATTATGAGGTCTCCGGGCATGTGACTTTGTTGAGACAGTAATCGATCATTTTTACAAGTGCCTTCACATGATCATTGTATTTTTAGCTGTAAAAAGGATACGGACCTGTGTTTGATCTGATCATCATTGGTGCCGGGCCTGCAGGTATAGCCTGTGGCATTGAAGCGCAGAAAAGCGGACTTGAATACCTTATCCTGGAAAAAGGATATTTGGTCAATTCCCTCTATAATTTTCCCACGAACATGACCTTCTTTTCAACCTCTCAAAATCTTGAGATAGGAAGCATTCCATTCATTTCTCACAGTGATAAACCGACGCGCAAAGAAGCGCTGGAATATTACAGGCGTATCTGCCAGGGCTATAAGCTCAATATTAGGTACAAGACAAAAGTGACCGGTATTGCAAAGGCTTCTATTGGTTTCCTGGTCACAACACCTTCAGAAACTTTTCATTCGGCGAAGGTGATCATTGCAACCGGTTATTTCGATACGCCGCGTATGCTGGATGTGCCTGGGGAAAACCTGGGGAAAGTGAAGCACTATTACGATGATGCACATCCGTATATAGGTACAGATGTTGCAGTGGTCGGAGGTGCCAATTCCGCTTGTGATGTGGCCTTGGAAACCTGGCATAAGGGGGCGCGAGTGACAATGGTTGTCAGGGAGCAGGAATTGTACCAGAAGGTTAAGTACTGGATCCTGCCCAACATCGAAAACAGGATCAAAGAAGGATCGATCAAGGCGTATTTCAATTCTGAGATCACGGAGATCCGTGAAGATGACATTGAAATCCGTACACCTGAAGGCCTGCGGACTCTGGCCAATGATTATGTTTTGGCCATGACGGGCTATAAACCCGATTATACCTTGCTGGAGATGGCTGGAATAGAGATCCAGGCAGGTCCTCAAAGACTGCCTGTCATTGATGAAGATACGCTTGAATCATCTGTTGCCGGAATTTACCTCGCCGGCGTTGTGGTTTCGGGCTTGAACACGAGTGCGCTGTTCATTGAAAACACAAGGCATCACGGAAAGACAATTATCCGGGATATCCTGTTGAAAAGCACATAGGCCCAATTTCTCACGGGCATAAATACCGTTACCTTAGACTTAAAATGGGCCAGACTTATTTATTGCTGGCATGAAGGCGTTCAAGCAGTCTGCTTGTGATTGTCAGGAATTCCTTTTCGGTGATGATGCCGACCACGGTTTTATTTTTCTTCACAGGCAAGGCGCCGATCCTCTTTTTTTGCATGATCCGCATGGCATCGAGAATGCTGGTTTCCGGGGATATTGTGATGGGATTTTTTATCATGATATCCTCAACGGTAAGGTTCTGCATTTCCTTTGCCTGGCTGGATTTGACCAGGTTCCTCAAGACCAGCCTGATACTGACCAGGCCGACCATGTTGCCGCGTGCATCCTCCACAGGCATATATCTTATTTTCCACCAGTCCATGAGTTCCGCGACCAGTTCGATGATATCATCATTTTGAACCGTAAACAGGTCTGTGACCATGAATTCAGAGACCTTTAAATTTAAGGGCATGTATTCCACGAGGTCCTGAAGGCGTGGCATTTTCCATTTGTGAACAGGCGTATTAGTCTTTTGATTTTTCATGATTGAATATGTCAAAACGCTTAAAGCTTCATCTTTTGAGGTATTATTCTTGAGCAACCGGTCATAGGCATTAAGCATCCAGATGGCCCCATTGGTCCTTTTCCCGACGCGTTCCCTGATCACGCCGAGGTATTCGTCTATGTCTTCCGGAGCCACATTGTGATGCTTGAGTCCGGCGCGTGCGATGGGCAACAATTCTTTTTTTATCAGATCCAGGGCGTGGATCTTTTTGCCTTTCAGCCAAGTCAATTCCGCTTCCATGCCAAATCGCGCCGATCGTCCGAAATTGTCACGCAGACTGGAGAATGATATGTGATCCCTGATATCGTCATACTTCAGGCCCATTCCAGTCATCATTCCGAGCCAGAAGGCCGCATTGGCAACCTGGTCTTTAACTGTCGGCCCTGCGGGCATCACCCTGTTTTCGATCCGCAAATGCGGTTTTCCGTTGGCGCTTTTCCCAAATTGGGGCCTGTTCCACCGGTACACCGTGGAATTGTGGACGAGAAGGGAGTTCAATTTTGGAACTTCATTGTTGTACACTTTTTCAAGCGCATCCTCTTGAGCTGCCGTGCTGAGCAATACCCGGAATCGGGCGATATCCTCCCTGTATATGTCGAGAATGGAATTGTTGAGCCAATCTTTACCAAAACTTACGCGTGTACTTTGTTCGCGCATGTGTTCATGCATGCTCCTGGTATCGAGGGCCTGTTCAAACATGGCAATGCGCGATTCATGCCAAAGTCTTTTGCCAAAAACAATAGGTGAATTGGCTGCCACGGCCATTGAAGGCGCTGCCAGGGTCTGGGCAATATTATACATTTTGACATAGTTTGCAGGGTCTACCTGCAAATGCACCTGCCAGCTGGTATTGGCCGCTTCCAGGAAAGCTGAATTGTGCTTCACGAACAATTCATCAATGCCAAAGATCTTCAGTTCGAAATAATTGGATTGCCGTTGTTTTTTAAAAGCTTCAATAAGGGCAAAATATCTTTGCCGCGGCGTGATGTTGTCATTTGTCAGGTGAAACTTCTGGATGGTCGGCAGTATGCCTGTCAGGATGTAGGATGCATTGAACTGGCTCAGGGTTTTATCCAATTTTGACAGCCTGGTCAGGATTTCCTTTTCTGTAAGCGAAAAATTCATCCCCTTCAATTCGCGTGGTGTGAGGTTGATCTCCAGGTTGAATTTTGCCAATTCCGTTTCCGCCCATGGCACATTATCCATCGCTTCAATGATATCCATAGCCAGGTTGACAGGTTTGAGAGTGGTTTTATCCACCAAAACCATTTCAAGTTCAGATCCATACCGCGTAATCCCCTTGTCAAACCAATCATTGTCAAGCATATACTCCAGGGCACGCATGTCCCGAAGCAATGACTTGATGAATGTCTGTCGCTGCGCCGTATCGCTGAAAGTGGAAACTCTTTGTTTGCTCACATCATTAAATTATGAATTAATACCTTTAATGCAGTAAATTTTATGCCATAATTCAGGAATGTCCTGCGTTTAAGAATACATGAGCAACAGATTTCTCATTTTATTGGTTTGTGTCTTTCCCTTTTGCTTTTCATGCAATAAAAGCAACAATGCCCTCTTTGAGATCAATACATTTGGAGACTTTACTGTGAATGCAGGATTGAGTACGATCGAAACGCACTATTATTATATCGACAATGTTTTCATTCCTCTCGAATCCAGTGCAGCGGCAAGTGGTGCCGACCTGGCTGACATTAACCAGGTGGTGGCCAACAGGGCAGTATTATCGCCAAAGTTTGATGAAACACTGGACCTGGACTATATCAATTCAGTCGATGTATATGCCATCTCAAAATCAGATTTTACAGATAGAAAGGAGATCTTTTATATGGATATTGTCCCCCTGGGAGATAAAAACCGCATCAATTTATTTTCCACGATCGAAAATCTGACTGATCTCTTCAAGGATGACAGGGTGATCATCGAGATCCAGCTGGATTTTAGGCAATTCCCACCCGCGACGACTGAGTTCAGGCTTGATATGAGTTTCTCTGCATTTGCTTCGGAGTAATTCCTATATTTACCACTCTTAACCAGGATCGTTTTGAACAAATTAACCAACTTCATACTTTGGGCCGGTTGTGGTATTCTGACATCGTCCCTTTGGGCACAGGAAGCAGGGAGGTTTTCTGGCGGATTACAAACAAACGCTAATGTTTTTATGCGGGATTCGCTCATTGGCGCATTTAATATTCCCCAATATGATTATCAGCTTTTCGGGGCTGAAACGTGGCTTGATCTCAATTATAATGTCAGCGGATTTGATCTGAGTGTCAGATTTGATTTATTCAACAATTCAAATCTTCTTGATCCGAACAGTTCTTATTCCGGACAGGGGATCGGCCGATGGCATATTGAGAAAAAGGTCAACAAACTCGGAATTAAGGTCGGGCATATCTATGATCAGATAGGCAGCGGGATCATATACCGGGCATACCAGGAAAGGCCTTTGTTGATCGATAATGCCCTCTACGGGGCCCGACTCACCTACGATATCCTGGACAATTGGGAAATAAAAGCCTTTACCGGCCGACAGAGATTCCTTTTTGACGCGTATCCATCAAATATCAAGGGTTTGGCCTTTGAGGGATTCCTGGATGTCTCCGGGGAAAAAAGGGTGGTGACGCTTGCGCCCGGGTTTGGATTTATCAACCGGACCCTCGATGATGAAACGATGACGGACCTGGTGGACATCATCAAGACTTACCAGGACCAGGACAGGGTTTTCCCGGTATATAATACCTACCTCTTTACGGTGTACAACAATCTTACCGCCGGTAAATTCAACTGGTTTGTGGAAGCTTCGGTCAAGAGTTCTGAAACCTTCAACGATCCCAATGCTTTAAAAACAGAGATCACAGGGGTTCAGACTTTCGGCAAACTGGTTAAGGAATCAGGATCGGTGATTTACAGTAGTTTGAGTTACGCCAGCCAGGGCCTGGGCATTACCCTGGAAGGCAAGCGCACGGAAAACTTCGATTTCAGGGCAAGTCCACTGCAAAGACAATTGCGTGGGCTAATCAACTTTATCCCGCCGATGAACAGGCAGAATACATACAGATTAACGACACGCTATGCTCCCGCAACGCAGTTTTTAAGTGAGCAGGCATTCCAGGCAGATGTGAAATACAAATTCAGCCGGGCATTTTCAGCTGGGGTAAATACATCATTTATTTCAGATCTCAATGGCGGGAAACTCTACAGGGAACTGTATACAGAATTCTTGTACAAACACAAACGTCAATGGCAATTGGGGGGCGGTTTGCAACTCCAGGAATACAACCAGGAAGTCTACGAGGTCAAACCAGAAGTCCCCCTTGTCACCAATGTTGTCCCTTATCTCGATTTTCTCTACAGGTTCTCAAGAAAGAAATCCATAAGAGCTGAGTTGCAATATATGTTTATTGGAGAGGATGAGAATGCCGGGGCAAAACAGGATTACGGCAACTGGCTATTTGCACTTGTCGAATTTTCCATAGCCCCCCACTGGTCCTTTACTGTTTCTGACATGTACAACAGTGTTGCTGGCGTCAATTCACCAAAAGATGAAGATGGCAAGAAACTCAACCTCCATTACCCGAGGGTTGACATTTATTACACCATTAAAGCCAACAGGTTTTCCCTGAGTTATGTCAAGCAGGTTGAGGGGGTTGTTTGCAGTGGCGGTATATGCAGGCTTGAACCTGCATTCAGCGGGTTTAAATTCAGTGCATCTTCAACGTTTTAAAAAGTTATGATATGAAAGACAGGGTTGCGATAATATTATTTTCAGTGATTTCAATAACTGGTTGCGAGGAACAACCTGTCCAGATCCCGCCATTCCAGGTGCCGACGACCAATAAGGTTGTTTTGCTTGAGGAATTGACCGGGGTGAAATGCCCCAATTGCCCTGCAGGCACCGAAAAGGTGGAAAGTCTCCTTGAGATCTTCGGTGAGAATCTGGCCAGTTATTCTGTCCATGGGTCATTTTTAACAACACCCACAGACCAAAGCCAATATGATTTTCGCAATCCGTTTGCCATTGATCTTGAGAACTCATTCAAGCCTTTTTTAGGCAAACCGGCAGCTGTCATCGATCGGAAGAATTTCGACGGCCAGGATTTTCTGGCCGTGGATAATATCGATCAATGGCAAAGTCTTGTGGAGGAGGAACTGAACCGGAAGCAGGTTTTGCAAATTTCTTCCAGTCATGCCTATGAATTCGCATCCCGCCTCCTGTCCATTGACCTGGGCATTTCAGCTCTAGAAGACCTTAATGGTAACCTGTCATTGAGTATCGTCATATCCGAAAGCCATATTATCGACGCGCAACTGAATGTCAGTGAAATCATTCCCGATTTTGAACACAACCACGTATTGAGGACAATGCTGACCAATTTTGATGGAGATCAGTTGATCAATGGCATGACAGCCAATCAAACGCTCAACAGATCGTATTCTTATACCCTCCCGGAAGAAATTGGATTATGGATTCCTGAAAACCTTGAGGTTATAGTTTTTGTGACTGATGCATCCCAGGAAGGGCAGGTTATCCAGGCCCATAAATTTTATGTTATAGAATAA